>JAGCZA010000006.1 GCA_017960525.1 Prevotella sp. | reverse complement strand
CAGTCGAATTTGGCATTTTTGTTATTCCATATAGCATGCTCGATGACATTCTTAGTGTCCCTATAGGAATTCCATTCGCCCTTTTCACGAATGCTCTCCGGATAGAAGAAGCTGTTTGCTATCTGGTGACCGTCGAGATAGGAAATAGGCTGGTCGAGGAAATACGTCATGGCCGCATTGCCCGTGGCGGTTTCAATAGAGAGTGCATCACATGTGTACACCGTCTGCAGGTCTGCCCGGCCTCCATAGGTATTCTCTGTTCCGTCAAGTTTCGCTTTATCTGCATCGTTAATGGCGCCGAGATAGAGCATCTTGTCATTGGCAAGAACGCAGCGCTCAAACTTACCATTGTCGGCAACGTTGGCACCCACTCCGATGAAGCCCGTTGCCCGAGTATTGAAGCCATAGACACCATTCGTGAGGAACGAGGCACCGATGGTGCCGTCGGGCTTATTACCGGTGATGTCGGCGAGGTTCTGAAGCATCTTCCTGTACTGGCCTGCGTATGGCACCGTCCATCCCTGTGGTGCGAAGCCACCCCATCGGTGCAGGCTGTTGGTGTAGTTAGACACCATGTACCAGTCGACGTTTTTCGTGGCATCAGCGTATCGGCTGTATACCGAGAATGCGTTCTGGCTATTGACATCGTATGGCACCATGTCCGACATCTGCGTCGCACCGTTCTGGTAAGAGCGGGCGCGGTAGAGGCTGCGGGTATAGACGTAGTCATTGATCTTTACCAACGGATACGTAACATCCTCACCATTATCCTTCAGAATCAGCGTATAGGGGCTGCTTGTAGTAGTTGCATACTGGCTGTCCTGGAACTTGGGGTCGGCCTCCAGCGTCAGATGGTTGCCACGCAGATAGGCCACATTGTGGAGGCCCTTGCCATATTCGGCCATGGAGGTGACGACGGGCGTGGAGGGATCCTCCTCCCACCCCCAGCTTACCTTGGCTGGATAAGAGGCCTCGTCGCCACAGAAGATGCCGAGGTTGTAGCGGCACTTGCCGTTGACCATGGGGTAGATGACGCTGACGCGCTTCGAGGGGTTGATGATGGGTATGAACTCTGAGCAGATGCGTGCCACGTGCTGTCCGTTGCTCAGATAAACATCGCGGATGAGCGACTCGTCGGTTCCAGCGGCGGTCATCTGTGCCAGCGGCTCAATCTTTGTGGGCACGGCGGTGACGTAACTGTTCAGGTCAGCCTGCCGGGTAAGTATGCTGGGGTCTTTGAGCAACACCATGTCGAACCATTGCTTGAAGGCCAGGTAGCGCTCCTCGCCGTCCACGCCGTCCTCGTCCTCCGTCAGGTCGCGGTCCACCAGTTCATAGAGCGGAATGAGGTCATCCTCACTGTCGAAATCGATGAGGGCGATGTTGTTGACGACATCCGACTCCGAGAGTCCGAAGCGTGTGGTGAGGCTCCTCTTCCACTCTGCGCCGGCGGCCTCATACTCAGCCGAGTTGTCATCGATGGTGACCTTGGTCTCCGAGTCGTCCACCAGATCGTCCTCGGTGCCTGCACCCGAGCGGGCCTTGCTCATCTTGTCGAGCACACTCTGCAGGGCCTCGAACGAGCCGTCGCTGTGGCTGCCGCCGCGCACGCTAGCCTGGAAGTAGAACCCGTTGTGGTTGCGGCTCTGTGCAGAAGCCTGCTGCGCCTTGACGGTGGCGTTGACATCGACGTCAACGAAGAACGAGCCGCTGTAGGAAGCCTCCAGAGATGCGCTGGCATTGTAGGCCGAGGTGATTTTCGAGGTGTTGGCCACGACACTGGTGCGCAGTCGTCCGCCCAGCTGTCCGCTCTTCACCATGTAGGGACCGTAGTCCTTCACCAGTTTGAGGAATCCCTCGTCGGTACTGGGATAGGTGACGCGCTCTTTGCCGCGCACCACCTTCTTGATGCCGTTGATGTGGTTGTAGGCTTCATCGGTCATGTACTCCAGGATGGCATCGCTCATAGATCCCTTCACCTTGGGACGGGCGGTGCGTACGAGCATCTCGAGCCATGCGAACTCGTTGCTGGCCGACCTTTTCTGCCCACCATTGAAGGCGGCATCGATGGTGCTGCTGAAGCCACCCTTCGACACGCCGGCGTGGACTGTGGAGTTCAGTTTGCGGGCCAGTTCGTCAACGCTGGCACCGCTCTCCTCGCGGGTGTCCTCTTTGTAGTCGCTCCAGTCGTAACTGAGCACCTCCTCATCGTACATCTCATCGACCCTCAGGATGGGGGCGCCGATGCACTTCGAGTCACAATAGCCAGCCCAGGGGTTGTAGCCATAGCCGAAGCCGCGGGCCATGTTGCCAGCCTCACGCTCCTTGGCCTCGTCGTCGTTGGTGGCTTCGGCACGGTTCTGGGTGATGGGCACGATGATGTTCTTCGACTCATCCTTGGGGAAGCTGATGACGAGGTTGGCCTTGCGCACCTGCTGGGTCAGGTTCTCCAGGGTGGCAATCTTCAGCACGGCGGGGCCGGTGCCTTTCTTGGGCCATACGTAGGCGGGCTGGGTGTTCTCGTCCTCGTCCCACTCCACGGCAGCCGTCCATTCAGCGTCGGCATCGGTCTTGAGGTTGAACTCGCTGACGCTGCTCGATGGTGAGAGTTGGCCCACTGCGGTGCGGTCGAGGTCAACCTCGGCCTGCGAGATGCTGTAGTCGTCGTCTGAACAGGCGACGAACGTGGCGCTCAAGGCTGCTATTGCCAGCAGCGCCGTGAGTTTGCTAAATGCTTTTCTCATGATGTAAAATAATTAAATTAGATGAATAAATCATATTTGTTTTATAGAACCTTTTACTTGTAGAGGCTCTGCCACGTTGGGAACGTAAAGTCCTTGCCGTCGAGTTTCCAGTCGCCAGGCGTAATGCAATTCATGAACTGAGTAGGCATTGTTATCTTCCTAAAGTTATTGCGGTTTTCCTCTGCTCCTGTTCCTTCTACTCCTTTTCCCCTGTCTTCCCACTCATGCTGCTTGATGCGAACCATCATCAGACCATTGGCTGCCGTTGCGGCGTGGTCTGCAGCACCACGGTCGTAGATGCGGGTCATGCGGAACATCAGGATGGGGGCTTTCCACATGTCGGTTAAGAAAACGCGGTTTTTCCATAAGTTGAGACTGTAAACGTAGTTGCTGGCATCGGCGGCCAGCGGCTCCGTTTCGGTGCGAGGCTTGCGCGAAGCCACTGCCACGCCTGAGGGGAATTCTATTCCTGGCTGTCCTTGGCGCACGTAAGTGTCCTCGGCATACCACTTTATTATCTGCGGGTCGGTAAGGTCATCCAAATAGATAGGGAAGGGGGAATATGCTTCACTCGGATACAGTTGTGTGAAGGAGTCAGGCATATTGACGTAGTGGTCCCAGAGATAATATTTCAAATCGTTCTTCTCGTTCTGGTTGTTCATAATGAATCGCAACAAGCGCATGCGGCCTGTCCCATCGTTATAGGCAATGCTGGCAGCATGGGTACTCTGTCGGGCGTCACCATTCTGTGCGGAAATAAGTTGAAAGAGGTCGCGCATCTCCACGTTGGCATATTCCAGCACGTTGAATACACTACTTCCATAAAGTGGGTATTTGCCGGATGATAGCCACGCCTGCTTGTCTGCTCTCTTGAAACCAGTCATGCCACTTGCCTGGGTAAAGAACATTTCCAGCCAAAAGGCACCACGGATGGCCTGCTCGCGTGTGGGCAGATTCGTTGCGGTCTTCCTGTCGGCACTGTAGTTGAAGCCCTCGAAGCTCACTACCTCGGCAAAAGGCATGTGCTCTCCCTTGTCCCCATATTCGTTGTCAGGATTTCCGGCCTGGTTGATGACAAACCAGTGGTGCCCATTCTCATCAACCAGCACATCGCCATGCTCATAGAATGGCAATTCGACGTAGTCGTTGAGGTTCCAGGCTGCGGGGTTGTCGTTCGCCTTCTCCGGCTCGGTGTCTTTCAGATTCTTGTCGGTCATTTTCAGTTTGCGAACGTCCTGGTTGAACACGAACACGTCCTCACAGTTGGTCAGCTTGGCGTACTTGTTGAATGAGGCCGGCTCATTGCTGCCTTTGCAAAGGGTGGCACCAGTGGCATAGCGCACCAGCCATGCCCGCTGCTGCTGACCGTCGGCATTGGTATAGGATATGAAGCCAGAATTCATTCGCTGCTGAATGTCGAACGAGGTTGTCCACTCGTTGCCAGTCTTCGAGAGGGTCTCGGTCTTCAGGTTGGTTTTACCGTAGTTGGCTATGGGCAGTTGTATCTTGTTGCCGCTCATGGTGCCACTGCTATAAACCAGGTTCAGACCACCCTGCTCCAACTCGGCCTTCATCTGTTCTAGATTCAGCCCGAATATCGTCTTAAAGAGGCCTTCCCGCTCCCAGTTGAGGGCCACCTCATAGAAGAAAGCGTCACCATTGTAACCAAACAACTTCTGGTAGTTGAAGTCGCGGAAGTACTTCAGCGTCTTGTAGCCGTCGTTGGTGCTGAGATTCGAGGCCCACTGCTGCGAGTGGGTCATGGCGTAGAGCATCTCGGCCAGGTTCTGCATGTGCTCGCGGTTGGTGGTGAGGCTCTTGGGCAGCGAGTGGGTAACCGTCTGGCGGTTGATGACCTTGGTCACCTGCTTGGTGTTGGCCGAGGGAATCTTGCTGACGCTGACCCAGTGGCTGTCGCCTTTGCCGGCCAGACCGAAGCAGGGGCGCACGCAGATCCAGTAGTCGTCGGCGCCGTCGCTGTTCTTCTTCTTCACCACGTCGCCGAAGCGGTAGTAGGCAGTACCGCTGAACGAGCCGTTGCTGCCCATCTGCTTGGGTGTCTGATAGATAATCTGCTGCAGGTCGGGCATCTGGGGAATGTCCACATCGACCACGGCGAGCGACTGTTCGCCCGTGCGGTGATACTTGAGCGTGCCCACATGCTCGTTCTGGTAGGTGTAGTCCGTGGTGCTCTCATCGATGTTGGCACCTGTCAACTGTGCAAAGCGGTCGGCGGCAGTCTCGGCATCGGCGGTCGAGACAATGCGCACGGCGGCATTAGAACCATCGGGTTCGCCGATGCTGGGGGCGTAGGTGACCGTCTGCCAGCCCTCGTCGGGCATGGGGTCGTCGGTCAGCTGACCCACGACGTTCCAGAACTCGGCGGCAGCGTCCAAGTCTTGCTCGACCTGCTGCTCGGCCTGTTGCTGCTTCTCCTCCTCGGAGAGTTCCTTGTCATCGCTGCACGAGGCGGCAACGAGGCTGAGACCACCCATCAGGGCGGCTGTCAGCACAAAGTTGAAAATCTTTTTCATTGCGTTATACATTATATGATAAATATATTTATGTGTTTATTCGTTGGAGGGTTCGAAAAATTCAGCCATATTGTTGCTATAGGCTGAGCCGTAGTGATCGGCGTTGTATAGGGTGACGTGGCTGCCGGCTGTTGAGCGAGCCAGATTGTAGTAGAGGTCGGAGATGGGAATGGAGGGATTGGCGTTAATGGAGTGCAGGAACGCGCGTGAAAAGCCGTTGCTGAGATAAGTGCGTATATCGGAATCGTAGATGTCGGCTTTCGAGGTCTCGTAGGCGTTTGAGGCTGTGAGCACGAGCAGGTCGGGCTGGCCGGTGAGTGCCTCGCCCCAGAGTCCGCTGTAGCAGGCTTCGAGAACGAACATCATGCGGCGGTACTGGCGGGGCTGCTGCATCTGCTCCACGATGCGGCGTATGCGGTTCACGCCAAAGGGCTCGTGCGAGTCCTCGTTACCCCAGAGCGGACCGGCACTGTCGCCGCCGTGGCCGCTCCAGAAGAGGAACACGTTGTCGGCTTCAGTCGGATGGATGACGTGGGGCAGGCGGTCGGAACTGCGCCCCAGGAGGATGTCCGCCAGGTCGTCGGGGCTGCTGAGGTCGCTGAAGTGATAGTCCACCACGGCGTTCTGGCGCACGTCCCTAGCCAGCAGCGGATCGTTGAGACTCTGGTCGGCTGAGCGGTCGAGGTAGATTTCGCCCGGCATAGGGTTCTGTGGGCTGTCGGCCAGGTTGTCCTCGACGATGAGCACGATGTGGTCATCGTTGTACCCGTGGCGGCGCAGCAGTTGGTACATGGCAAACGCATCGGCCTGATGGCGGTAGTTGTCCCATGTGGTTGAGGGACTGACGATGACGGCCCAGCGCTGGCCAAGGTCGGGCAGATGGTGGTTGACATTGGTGCCTGCATCGGGGTCGAGGCTGTGGACAGTAGCCTGCCAGTGCCAGATGGCCTCGGTCGTAAGGCTATTGACACTGCCGCCCGTAGAGACGGTGGCAAAGGGAACGATGGCGCCCGTGCCGTCGCTCTCCCAAAGCAGATAGTTGGTGTGGAGAATGGTGGTGTGGGTGTCGGGGTCGAACTCCATCTTACCCGTGGCACCACTCAGGCTGGGCAGTGTGCCACCCTCTATGAGACGAAAGGCAGAGGCCAGCCCGTAGCCTATCCAGAGGGTAATGGGGGCGGGGTCGTCGGCGGCCAGTACGGCTCGCATCCAGTCGCTGAGGTTGGGCTGGAAAGGGGCTATTTCGTACTCCACACGCTTGCCGTCAATGTAGAGCACGTCGGGGTCGGCGGCACAGAGTTGGGCAAAACGGCCCAGGGCGATAGTGGTCAGCGCATCGTACACCTGAGCGGCTCCGTATGGAGCGTTGCCGTGGCGGGCGTAGTAGTTTTGCATGAAGCCGTTGTCGGCAGAGCCTATAGGATAAGTGCCAAACAGATGGTATTTAAGCAGCCCGGAGGAGAGGCCGGTGTCAGCCACATAGACAACAGGACATATCTTGGGCTGCTCCTTCGACTGCTGGCTGTCGATGTACTGCTCACGCTGCTCCATCACGCCGCTATAGGCCTCGCTGCTGCTCAGGGCTACGAGCAGGCCGGTGGCATCTTCGCCTGCGGAACTGGCCATACGGTCGAAATAGTCTTGCAGGTTGTCGTCTTCATGGTAGGCACGTATGCCACCGTTCACCACGTCGAGGCCTAACTGGGTGGCTACGAAGCCGAACCAGTCGCGGAACGACTTGCCGTAGGTGTCGTCTGAATAGAGCATGCATACGCGCTGATGGCCCACGGACTGCATGACGGAGAGGAGCACCTCGCACTGGGTGATGTCGCTCTCGGTGAAGAAGAAGGAGTTGGTCTTTCGGGCCTCGGTGCGCTGCAGTTCGGCACTGGTGCAGGCGGGCATAACCACGGGCAGGCGCAACCGCTGGGTCTGGTCGAGAATAGTACGCGCATGGTCGCTGTGGTAGGGACCGATGATGGCGTGGCAGGTGTCGGGCTGCACATAGCGGACATCGCCATGGCCGGGGTGCGTCAGGGCATAGGCCAGTGCGCTGAGGTCCTCGCTGTCCTCGTCGTGATAGCGCAGGTTCAGCCGCACCCGCTTTCGGCACGCCTCCTGCGCCATTTCGAGGTAGTTCAGGGCTTCACCCATGGCGGGCTGCCATTCAGACCACTGCACTTGCGGCAGGATGACATCGACATTCACCACCGTCACCTCCTGCTGTGGGGCTGCGGGCGCAGCATCGTCGTCGCTACAAGAAGCCAAGGAAGTGAAGATTGAAAAGTGAAGAGTGAAGGATGCTGCGCCAAGCAGCCATCTCGTCACTTTCTCCTTAAAGGCATTCTGCGTATATCTATCTGTTATTCTCATATTATGTTATTCTCATGTTATTATGTGGTAGCCGCTCGGCTCTGCCGCTTTTACAAAGCGTAGCGACTAAAAGAAATTCTTCACTCTTCATTCTTCACTCTTCACTTATGTTGTCTGTGGTGAAACCGTCCCATGTGCCGTGCCACTCCCGTTCTGGCATGGCACCAACGGGAACACTGAGCCAGCGCTGGAGCCACTGGCACAGGGCACGGTCGTAGTGGCGGATGATGGTTGGATAGCGGCTGGCACTGTTGCCAATCTCCGTATCAAGGAAAGTGGGCTCGCAGGTACCCATACCCTTGATGTGGAAGGCAGCAAGGATGGCGGTGTTGTAAGTGTTCAGACTGCAGACGGCATAGCCGAAAACCCTCGACTCGGCCATGGTGCAGCCCAACCAATAGGCTTGGGTATAGGCATTGTTGCCAGCCTTTACAAGTCCTTCGGTGTCCATGTCGGTGACTTTCACACCGTCATCGTCAAAGCGATAGTTGGCGATTACTTCTGCAATGCTGTCTGCCAGCACCCCACTGGGATTGTGAATCTGGAACAGACTGACGATTTTTGGCCGCTGCAGCCTAGTATCCTCAGGGTGGCTCGTCTCGTAATCGATGTGGCGGCAGAGTTTGCGGGCAGCCTCTGCCGCACTGATGCTGAGCAGGTGAAGACGCGAGCCAAGCCGACGGGCTTCAGGCATCTGGTCGAACTGCTGGTTGGCGACGTTCATCACCAGCACCTCGTCAGTGTCGCCAAGTGGGGTATCGGCCAGATAGGGCAGCAGGCTGGCATCTGTCATCACCATCAGGCGGCGCTCGTAGGCACGCCCGTTATAGGGGCTGATGCCCTGCTGGTCCCAGCGGAGCAGTTCGTTCTTCACGGCATCGGTGTCGCCGACGGCAATATAGCGCAAATGCACGCGGTCGAAATCATCCTCGGAAAGTTGCATGTCGAACTGATGCATGCCTGTCAGCACACGGTCGGCATAGCCCTGGTCGCCCAGTTCATTAGGGGCAAACACGATGCACACCTCCACGCCAGGGGCAACAGACGCTTCCGGCTGCTGGTCATCATCGCTGTTACATGCGGTCATCGTGCACACAAGGGCGAGTGCCATGAGGATTTTCTTGTTCATGATGCATTATTTAATCTTATAGCCGAGGGATACCATGATGACGCTGTTGTGGTTGTTCTTGCCTACGATGTCCTTCTTCATCACGTTGGTTAGCCCAAGGTTGTAGCGGGCTTCAATCACCCAGCCGTCCTTCTGTTCCCAGGAGAT
>JAGCZA010000095.1 GCA_017960525.1 Prevotella sp. | reverse complement strand
CAGTTCTTCACTAAAGTCTTCACCTTTGATGACGGGAGGGATAATCCTTGCAAGTAGTTCTTCGTCGATATGTCCTGCCGCTACATGCATGATGATGGCAGCCATATGGGTCATGAATGTTGTGGCAGCCCAAAAGCGACCATTTTTATGAAGAAAATATACGCCCAGCGTCAGCGACATACGCTTATTGCCGTCGTCAAACAGGTGTCCCGTACAGATACGTGACACCAAGAATGTCAGTTTATCCTCAAACGTAGGATAGTATAGATCGTTTTGCACAAATTCGAGCACAGACTCCAGCCTCGCGCGATCCCTGATACCAGAAAAGCCCCCACCACTCTCATCTACCGTTTTCTCATAGACGTGCAGTAGTTCGTCCCATGTGATATACTGAATCTCACTCATCTTCTGCCTGTTTTAGAACTTTCAGCACTTCTTGATTCTCTGGCAGAGCCAGAATCGCATCAAAATCGAGCGACTTGCTGCCAATAAACTTGTCGAACTCTTCTGGCGTGACCGCTTTCAGATACTCAGCGATATTCCCATGGAACACATCACGGAAAGCCAGGTCACGCGAAGCCATCTTCTGACGGGCATCATATACGTATGGAGCCTGCAATGGGTGCTCAGCCATCTGTTTACAGATTTCACTCACCTCTGCCACAGTCAGCACACCACGATCTTTAGCTTGACGGGTAATCTCGAAGGCCACACAATTCTCAAACGATGACACCACCCTTAAAACCTCGGCATATAGCGTTCTTCGTACATTGTCCTTCGCTCCCAAGTCGAGCAACTTGCGATACTCCTTTGCTTTCTCACAGAACACAGCCTTGTAAATAGCGTCCATTACCTGTGCATATTTGTAAGTCTTATGCCCATCAACGTATTTATTGACAGCTTCAGTCAGGTTCTTGTGGTAGTTCTCCTCCTGAATGGCAGCAGGCAGATACTCCCTATCCCTACGGTTGATATACTTCGTCCCACCACCAGTCTTCTCGTTAATCGTGGCAATCACAATATCAAGAATACGGGCACGCACCTCCTTGGCTTTTTCGCTCTCCGTCAGTATCATGCCGATATTAAGGAAAGAACGGAAATCAAAGAGGCCGATTTGTGGTGTGTTCTTTGGGACATCAATGTCCTGAACAAAACGTAACTTAAAGTCTTTCAACGATTTGCCCTTACATAAAAAATAGCCGTTGTGTTCCAATTCTTCCTGGTGGTTCTCAACATATCTAGATATTGTACGATAATCTACGCCATAATACTCTGCCACCATCTGCTTTGTCAGCACATAGCGACCATCAAACTCCAGAAGTTTCACGTCTAATGCCTCCTGAATCCTTGGCAGAGCCACATTATTATTTAGCACATTCTGCCTGTCAATAGCCGACGTTGTTAAATCCTTTGCCATCTTCTAAATGTTCAAGTTGCGTTCATATATTTTTATCTGATTCTTGTCACACAGCACAAGTACCTGAGCATTATTAACTAACATTATTAATTTATGAAAAAGAAACTATTTACTCTTTTGACGCTCGCGCTGGCAGTTTGCAGCGGGGCGTGGGCAGGACTGTTCATTGTTCTGTGGCATATATGAGAATATTTAGTTTTACTTTTTCATTTCTTCTGCAAATTTACAAACAATTATCTAATCCCTTGCCTTTCTAAGAAAAATTTTTCAATTCTTAACGAAAAGCCACCGTATGATTTGCTTACCCGTGACAAACGGTGCTACTCTTTCATCCGGCGGAAACGCTGATTTTCATAATTTCAAATTCTGTCTAGGTTGTAAAACTAAAGCATACGAATCCCTGTTACCTTCACGTCGAACTACCGAAGTTTTCTCGGTAGTTGCCTCCTTTTTTAGTTCGTCCGTATCATAGATGTTCTGCAAATGCACACCTATATTGTCAGAAGTACAATGAAACAGCATACCCATCGCCTTCTGGGTACATTACAATACAAAGATACGAAATAATATCGAGGATGTAATGATTCGTGAACATAAATTAAGATAATAAAGATACTTCTCTGCGTTAATCATCCAAAATCGTTTTGCCACGTCAGCATTATTTCTTAACTTTGCACCTGTTATGGGAAAAATCATCATAGCAGGCATTGGGCCTGGCAGTAAGGAAGACATCACGCCCGCCGTGCTTGAAGCGGTGAGGGAGGCCGATGTTGTGGTTGGGTATAAATACTACTTCCAGTTCGTTGAAAAGTATGTGAAAGAGGGGTGCGAGTGCATAGACACTGGCATGAAGAAGGAGCGTGAGCGTGCCGAAAGCACCTTCCGGCTGGCCGAGCAGGGAAAGACCGTGGTGGTCATCTCTTCCGGCGATGCGGGATTGTACGGCATGGCGCCATTGGTTTACGAAATGGCCCAAGAGCGCGGGTCGGACATTGAGATTGAGGCGCTGCCCGGCATTTCCGCCTTCCAGAAGGCGGCCTCGCTGCTTGGCGCACCCATCGGCCATGACACTTGCATCGTTTCGCTCTCCGACCTGATGACGCCGTGGGAGGTGATTGAGCGGCGCATCAAGGCTGCCGCCGTGGGCGATTTCGTCACTGCAGTCTATAACCCCAAGTCGCACGGGCGCTACTGGCAACTCTACCGCCTGCAGGAGCTGTTCTTGCAGTATCGCTCTGCCGACACGCCCGTAGGCTATGTGCGTCAGGCCGGGCGCAGCGACCAGGAGGTGAAGCTGGCCACACTGGCCACATTCGACCCCGAAGACGTGGATATGTTCACCGTCGTCCTCATCGGAAACTCGCAGTCGTATATCCGCGACGGCAAGTTCATCACGCCTCGCGGATATTACCGCAAACAGGCCGATGGCGATGCCAAGATAGGGCAGCAAATCATGATGGAGTCGTTCCGCACCATCGAGGGCGAACTGAGGAAGAAGGACTACCCCCTTGACCACAAATGGGCGCTTTTGCACGCCATCCACACCACCGCCGACTTCGACATGGAGAACATCCTGTACACCGACGAGGATGCGGTGGCCTCTATATATAATAAGGTGGTCAGCGGCGAACTGAAGACCATTGTCACTGATGTGACGATGGCGATGAGCGGCATCCGCAAGGGGGCACTGGCGCGCCTGGGCATCGAGGCCAAGTGCTATCTCTCCGACCCTCGTGTGGCCGACTTGGCTGCCGCCGAGGGCATCACCCGCACGCAGGCGGGCATCCGGCTGGCTGTGGAGGAGCATCCCGACGCGCTCTTCGCCTTTGGCAATGCGCCCACGGCACTGATGGAGCTGTGCGAGCTGATACGCAAGGGCAAGGCCCGCCCGGCCGGCATCATCGCCGCCCCGGTGGGGTTCGTCCACGTCAGGGAGTCGAAGCACATGGTGAAGCCATTCAAGGACATCCCGAAGATTATCATTGAGGGCAGAAAGGGCGGGTCGAACCTCGCCGCCACGCTGTGCAACGCTGTCCTCACCTTCGACGATGCCGCCCAGCTGAAGCCAGGTCGCGACCTGTAGCCGGCGGACGGCAGAGACACCTACGACCAGTCATGAAATGAGAAAGATACTGTCCTTATTGATTCTTGTACTGCCCTTGGCTAACTGCGATGACCAGCGGCTTGGCGAGGCGCTCATCACCGCCGACAGCCTTCTGGTGGAGGATGCCGACTCCGCCCTCCATGTGGTCTATGCCATACCCAAATGGACTCCCGGCAAGCAGAACGGCTAGGTCGTCCGCTGCAACTACGTCATCCCCGTGACCTACCGTCTGCAGTAGAAAGTCTATATACTCCCCTCTCTATGGGAGAGAGGCTGGGGGGAGACTCTATTTAAAGTTAGTAAATAATATATGGGCGATTCTGGAGGCCGCAGCGATGCGTCCTCCAGTTTTTTCCATAGGGCATTACGGCCAGTTTCTTCTAAACGATTGATTTCCAAAAGTTTCCAACTATTTGTCGTTTACGTATTTTCCATAGGTAACTGATACGACATTCAGAAAAACGTCGTACCTTTGCAACCTGAAAAAACAATCAACAAGTATGTATACGCGAAAATTGTACATATTCATTATAGGCGTTCTGCTGGCTGCTTGCAGTCAGCCTGCAGTAGAACCCATTTTCAAGCCTGCCAGCAGGTGTTTAGAGGATGCGGAGGCTGCTCTGGCCAACGACAGCATCCGTCTCGGTGAGACTTTGCTGCGAAAGGCCATCCGTTTGGCGGAAGAGTCAGAGGACTGGCACACCAATTATATCGCGTATCAGCGATTGGCGGAGGCCTTGTCACAGGGCAACCCTGAGGAGGCATTGCGGCTGATGAAGCAAGCTCTGGCCGTCTATGAGCAGCATCCCGACGATGAGCGCAACCACGTCATCCTGCTCGACTATGCAGGCACTTACGCCGCACAAGCAGCATACGTAGTAGGTCACGCTTCCCAGCATGACGAAGTAGTTTCATACACCGAAGCCATAGACTTCATCCATCGTGCATACGACATCGCAAAGAAGAACAAGATGACTGACATGATGTGCCAGACATTGACCAGCCTCGCCAATATCGCCTGGGCAAAGGAGGACTACCGGCAGGCACTCAACTATGCCCGTCAGGCAAAAGCTGTTGCAACTGATGAATTGCTGCCTGGTACTTTGCAGGTGCTGGCCCGCAGCTACCTCAGTCTCAATATGCTCGACTCAGCGGAAACCGTCTATCGGCAGATTGCGCCGGACGAGAATGTCCATCTGGCCTATATCGTGCAGAGCAACCTCGCCAGGATAGCGCTCCGGCGGATGGGCGCAACGCAGGTGGAGGACAGCGTGGAAGAAGCCTTTGGGCAGATAGAGGACTTCTACTACAAGGCCCTTGAACAGAAGGATGAGTACTATCAAAAGACGCTACGCCAGGAAATGGAGAACCAACAGCTGGAATACAACTCGAAGATATACGCACGTACATTCTATATTACTATTATAGCCTCGCTCATCGTCATCTTGGCGATGGTGTCGGTGGTTCGGTATAGGATGCGGGCACAGCGTCAGGAACGTGAATTTGAGAAATCGAAGCTGGAGCATGAGCTACTTATGCAGGAACAGGAGAAACGCCGGCTTCAGCAGGAGGCAGAACATCAGAAGACCCTGCTACACCAGACCAACGAAGTGGTGGTGTTCCTGCAGGACTTCATCCTTGAGCGCATGGAGGTGATGAAGAAGCTGAACCAGAGCGGCGACTCGCTCATCTGTCTCAGCCAGCACGAATGGAGCGAGATAGAGCGCACCCTCAACGCCATCGACAACAACCGCTTCGCCAACCTGCGCGAGCAGTACCCCACGATGCAGGAAGACGACATCCGCCTGTGCATCCTCACCCGACTGGGCCTGAGCAACCGCACCATTGGCAATATCTACTGCATCACCATCTCCGCCGTACAGCACCGCAAGCTCAAGCTGAAGAAGGACGTGTTCGGAGAAACCAATCCCGACATCACGCTGGAGCAGATACTCAAGAATTAAGAATTAACAAATAAAACAGACCGATTATGAAACGTACATTATTTTTTGTTGCATGTGTGCAGGCATCATTGGCAATGCCAGCTCAGGAGAATTCCTATTTTGACTATGTTCCCTTCGTAGAGATGGGTAAGCAATGGCATGTGATTCGCTCAAATTTCGGTGAACCATGTCATTTCGACACGTACACTATGAACGAAGAGGTGGTAAAGGCCGGAAAGACTTACCTGAAGATGTATCGTCACGAGGATTTTTTGGATGTTGTCTATGATGCCGGACTTCTGCGTGAGGAGGACCGCAAAGTATATAAGTTCGACACCGATACACAGAAGGAGTACCTTCTGTTCGACTATTCTTTGAAGGCAGGGGACACCTACGAGGCCTATTCGGTTGAGTATCAGGAGATGGTGAAATACGAAGTGCTGTCTGTTAGCTTTTTTACGGATGGACCAGAAGTTATCCGCAAAGACTATGATGAAAAAGCAGACAGCATGACAACCCGCCACCGCTATTTGCGGAAATGGGTGGTGGCATCAGATGTTGAACAAGAACTGTGCTTAGAGCCGAAGACGTGGATAGAGGGCGTGGGCTCGCTCGAAGGGCCTTTTGCCAACCTCTACGATGCAAGCCCCGTCTCTTCCATGAGTTATCTGGCCTATGTTTATGACAATTCTGGCTACTATCCCTTTTCGTTTTACGATTCATTGAACAGGAACTTGCATGGCTGCAACCTGCCTACACGGGTTGAATACCAAGGGGAAGACGACAGGCACCAACTAACCTACGAACTGGAAGGCAACCGCCTGTTTGTCTATGGAAAAGTATTCACACAATGTGGTCCAAACAACTATGCATATTTCTTTGAGGAGCCGACAGACGACCCATTAGTTCACAAACTCCGGTTCGTCATAGAGGAAGTGGAGCCATTAGCAGATTGCAGAGCACTTCACGCAACATACTTTTACGTTCCCGGCTTCGACCCCAACATGAACTACATCGTGGTAGACAACCAAGGCGAGGAACATCCCGTCATCAACAAGACACCACAGATGGCATACCGCCCATTCATTGAAGACGGTAAGGTGTGGAAGTTAGGAGCCGAAGGTTCTGGTAATCCTGTGCAGTGGGTTGAGTGTTTCTACTTCGATGGCGATACCATCATCGACGGAAGGACATGCAAGCAGATGATGTGCCAACGGTATGTCAACCCGGACTACATTTCACAAGATTACTCCTTAAGCTATCTGGGAGCATGGTACGAAGAGGACCAGAAAGTGTACGCATACGACACGACAAACAAACAGTTTGAGTTGATGTACGACTTCTCCATCAATGCATACGACACCCTGCTGATAGATAATCTCCGATACGTGTTCGGACCGAGGCAGACAGGAGGGGCAAAAGGCTTTAAGGGTGTATACAGAGATGTCTGGATGAGTAAAGGCGGAGGAAACATCACCTATAGCACCCCTTGGTTAGAAGGGGTTGGAGGTATTTATGGCCCGACAATAAATGTCATTGATGGAGAATTAGCAGACCCAATGTGGTTCCTGATGTCATGTGCCGTCGGTGATGAAGTCATCTACCTCAACGATGATTATGAGGATGGGGCCACCCCAGCGGAAGCCCGGAAGGAACGTTTCGACTTCACCCATACCATCAAGACGCGACCTAAAGCACCGAGAAGGGCAATGGGAGCGGGCGAGGGCGCCCGCGTTCCAGCTGAGGCAGAGCCGTCGCTCTATGGCGAATACAACGAACAGCAGTTAGGCATCCGTCTCGACCCGCTCGACGAAGTCTATCTGGTGCGCATCACAGACGAATCGGGCAAAGCCATTTACGAGAAAGCCGTCAATGCAGGCAGCATCGTAGGCTTGAACATCGACATCTCTGCCTACGCAGAAGGCCGATACACCGTCACTGTGGAGAACAGCCGCGAGTCCTACTTCGGCGAATTTGAAATACAGACGACGGGAATCGACGACGTGAAGCGTCTAAATGATAATGGAGAAAGGAAAAATAATCATATCTACAACCTCCAGGGCCAGCGCATCCGCTCCTTGCAGAAGGGATTGAATATCGTTAACGGACAAAAGGTATGCAGTTCAATTCGTTCGCATTCCTCGTATTCCTGCCAATAGTGTTCCTTCTTTACTGGAAGGGGGTGCGTGGCCTCCGTTGGCAAAACCTGTTGATAGTGACAGCCAGCTATATGTTCTACGGATGGTGGGATGCCCGTTTCCTGTCGCTTGTTGTGCTGACCTCAATGCTCAGCTTTGCAGGCGGACTGCTGACGGAACGATACGAGGGGCGGAGGAACAGGCAGAAGATGGTGTGTACGACCGTCATTGTATCCAACCTGCTGATACTGGCAGTCTTCAAATACTTCAATTTCTTTGTTACGAGTCTCGTAGCATTGGTCAGGCCGTTAGGCATTGAGCCCGACTGGGTGACGCTCCATGTGGTGCTGCCCGTAGGCATCAGTTTCTATACGTTCCAGGCCCTTAGCTACACCATCGATGTGTACAGGAAGGAGTTGCCGGCCACGCACGATGTGGTGGAGTTTCTTGCCTACATCAGTTTCTTCCCACAGCTGGTGGCCGGCCCCATCGAGCGTGCATCCCGTCTGCTGCCGCAGTTCCAGCGCCACCGCCGTTTTGACTATGTCCAGGCCGTGGACGGTTGCAGGCAGATGCTGTGGGGCTTCTTCAAAAAAATGGTCATCGCCGACAACTGTGCACTGGCCGTCAACCAGATATGGGCTGGCTATCAGGATCAGACGGGCCTGGTGCTGATGGTGGGTGGCGTGCTCTTTGCCTTCCAGATATACTGCGACTTCTCAGGCTATTCGGACATTGCCATCGGCTGTGCCCGTCTGTTTGGCTTCAGCCTGATGCGAAACTTTGACTACCCCTATTTCTCGCGTAGCATCCCTGAATTCTGGCACCGCTGGCACATCTCACTGACCACGTGGTTCCGCGACTATGTGTATATTCCTCTGGGCGGCAGCCGTGAGGGCCGCTGGAAGACGGTGCGCAATATCTATGTGGTGTGGGCCGTCAGCGGTCTGTGGCACGGTGCCAACTGGACGTTTGTGTGGTGGGGGCTCTACCACGGCACACTGCTGACCGCCAGCCGGCTGCTGGATGTCAGAAAGGAGAACCGTCGCACGGTGGCGTGTGGTCACTGGCTGTCTGCCGTACGGGAAGGAGTGCAGATGTCGTTCACATTCTTCCTGGTAGTGACAGGGTGGGTGGTCTTCCGCGCTGGAACTATGGGTGACGCTGTCGCCTATCTGGACAGGATGTACAGCACGTCGCTCCTTGATGTCGGCGGCAGTGCTGACATGCTGCAAGACCTGAGGCTGGGAACAGTCGTTCCTGCCATCGTGTTCATGCTTCTGTGCGAATGGGTTCAGCGCAACCGATGCCATGCCCTGCAGTTGAGCAGCAACAGCCGATTCATGCGCTATACAACATTCCGTTATGCCTTCTACATCGTCCTGGCGATGATGACACTGGCACTGGCGGGATCAAGTTCTGAATTCATCTATTTTCAGTTTTGATGCCATTATCTAATCCCATAAAGTTGTTCATACGGAAACTGCTCTGGCTGGCGATGCTGTTCCTTACCGTTCACCTGCTGCTGGTGTTTGCCATCCCTCCCGACCACAACCACTACCTGTGTGAATACAACCACAAGATTAGTCTGCTACAGCAGGTGCCTCAACCGCGTGTCGTCCTGATGGGAGGCAGCAACACGGCCTTCGGCATCAACTCGCGGAGGCTGGCCGACTCACTGCACCGTCATGTGGTCAACTTCGGCCTTCATGCTGGCATCGGCATGCGCTATCCCATGGAGGATGCCCTGCAGTACCTGCGTCGTGGCGACGTGGTGGTACTTCAGATAGAGTACTCTCATTTCTTCGAGGAGGCCTGCAATGCTGAGACCATGCCCAAGCAGATGGCAGCTACCGGCTGGAGGCATGCCTGGCAGCTGACCGCAAACGAATGGCAGGCAGTGCTCGCTGGCGCGTCTGGGCTGGCACTGGGCAACCTGAAGCGATTACTGCTCTACCCGTTGCGCCACAGTATGGACTCTCCTCCGTCGACTGATCATTTCACCTACGTGGCCAGCGGCTTCAACGAATATGGTGACGAGGTGAGCCACCTGTCATTTCCCTCATCGGAATATCATCCGAATGGCTACCGTGAGGAGCGTTCCGTCCGTCCGTCATTCTGTGAGTGGCTGCAGCACATCGTAACGGCCTATCGGGAGAAGGGAGTGCATGTGTTGATGATGCCGCCTGCCTGCACATCCTCCTATTTCGCCACCCACTATAACGAACAGGTGGCCGAGACTCTCAGGGCCAAGCGGATACCATATATAGTCAGCCCTACCGAGATGGTGGTGCCAGACAGCTGCTACTTTGATTCAGGCTATCACTTCAACCGCCATGGTGTGGAACTGAACACCACACGTCTGAGCTGGCATTTTTCACAAATTCACTTAAAAAAAGGGACGAAGTAGTAGTTATTCAGGAAATAATCACTAATTTTGCAGTATGACTTGAGAGCTACTGTAAAGTATGAAGTGTATTGTGATAGGAATAACTGACCACCCACTGCCTTGGTTTCCGCCTGAGGTGATGGAGATTATCAAGGAGGGGCGGGTGTTCTCCGGCGGCAGGCGCCACCACAGCCTTGTGGCCCCGCTGCTGCCACAGGGCGCCCGGTGGATTGACATCACTGTGCCCCTGGACGCCGTCTTCCAGGCCTACCAGGCTGCCAGCACCGAGACCATCACCATCTTCGCCAGCGGCGACCCGCTCTTCTTCGGCTTCGCCAACACCATCAGGCGGAAAATGCCGGAAGCCGCCATTGTGGTCTATCCCGCCTTCAACTCCCTGCAGACGCTGGCCCACCGCCTGCTGATGCCCTACCACGACATGCGCATCGTCTCGCTGACAGGCCGCCCTTGGCCTGAGTTCGACCGTGCCCTCATTGAGTGCGCCCCGAAGATAGGCGTTCTCACCGACCGTGAGCACACTCCCGCCGCCATTGCCCGCCGGATGACGGACTATGGCTACACCTCTTATAATATATATGTGGGCGAGCAGCTGGGGAACCCGGCACAGGAAAAGGTGACGGCACTCACCCTTGACGAGGCTTCCAGAAGAGACTTCGCTATGCCCAACTGCGTGATTCTCATTGAGAATGGAGCAGACCGACAGAGGCCATTCGGCATACCCGACAGCCGTTTCGCACTGCTCGACGGTCGCGAAAAGATGATTACCAAGATGCCCATCCGGCTGCTGACGCTCCAGGCCCTCGACCTGCCTCAGAGAAGCGTGTTCTGGGACATCGGTTTCTGCACGGGCAGCGTCAGCATCGAGGCCCGCCTGCAGTTCCCCCACCTGCAGGTTTGCAGCTTCGAGATACGGCCTGAGTGCGAGGCCATCATCCGCGAGAACAGCCGCCGCTTCGGCGCCCCCGGCATTGATGTGCACATCGGCGACTTCCTCCAGACCGACCTCTCCGGCCTGCCCCGCCCCGATGCCGTCTTCATCGGAGGCCACGGAGGCCGCCTGAAGGAGATGATGGATAAGGTGCTGACCGTGCTTGCCGCCGACGGGGTCATCGTCTTCAACAGCGTCACCTCGCCCAAAGTCCCTGTGGACAGCCGACAGCTATGGGACGAAGCCTGCAAGGCACTCGGCCTGCTGCAAGAAACGCCCGAAAGAATACAGTTAAACGATTACAACCCCATAGAGATATTACGATGCAAAAGACAGCCATCATACAAATAAGTGAGGCAGGCAGCCAAGTGGCCGCCACGCTACAGCGCGAACTCAACGCCACGCTGCTCAGCCGCCTCGAAGTAGGCAACGAGTGGAGACAGTACGACGCCTTCGTGTTCATCGGGGCTTTGGGCATTTGTGTCCGCACCATCGCCCCCTTTGTCGCCGACAAGCACACCGACCCTGCCGTGGTCTGCGTCGACACCCTGGGGCGGAACGCCATCGCCGTCTTGAGCGGACACATCGGCGGCGCCAACGACCTGACGCGGAAGATTGCCGCTGCCGTCGGCGCCCACGAGGTCATCACCACGCAGAGCGACAACGCCGGACTTTGGGCGCTGGACACGCTTGATAAGCGTTTCAATTGGCCCTTAGCCAGCAGTATCGACGACATGAACGAGTGCATCTTTGCCTTTGTCAACGGCCAGCCCACGGCTCTGCTGTTAGAGGCCCGCGACGAGGGCACGGACTATCTGGAGCAGACAAAGCCCGAGCACGTCACTATCATCGGCGACATCAGCGAGGCCGACCCGGAGAAATACAAGCTTCTGATCATCGTCTCGCCCTTCATCCGTCCTATTCCCCAGGGCATGCTTGCGCTCCACTTCGTGCCTATGGTCGGAACCATCGGCTTCGGACTTGCCCACCAGCCAGCGGACTACAAGGCCATTTACGATGAGATGGCCGAGGCTTTCGCCTCACAAGGCTTGCTGCCCTGCGCCGCCCGCTACTGCACCATCGATCTGAAGGCCGACGAGCCGTTTGTGGGGTTGCTCCAAAAGGAATATGGGCAGGCGGTGGACTTCTTCACCGCCGAAGAGTTGGCTGCCGTTGAGGTGCCCCATCCGAGCGACACGGTGGCAAGGCATGTGGGCACGCCCAGCGTCTGCGAGGCGGCTGCCATCCTCGGCTCCAACCACGGCCGGCTGGTGGTTCCGAAGGTGAAAGGGAAGAACTGGACGGCCGCCCTGGCTATAGACGAAAGGCATCTGCGGACATGGCAGGGCCACATCGAGATAGTCGGCGCAGGCCCCGGCGACCCAGACTTGGTGTCGGTACGCGGCAGGAAGATGCTGGAGCGGGCCGACCTGATTCTCTATGCCGGCTCACTGGTGCCAAAGGCGTTGACCGAGTGTCACAAGCCGGGAGCCGTGGTGCGCAGCAGCGCCGACATGAACCTGGAGGAGCAGTGCCTGCTGATGAAGGAGCACTACGACCGGGGGCACTTCATCGTGCGGCTGCATACGGGCGACCCCTGCATCTTCGGCGCCATACAGGAGCAGATGGCCTTCTTCGACCGACACGGCATGCACTACCACATCACCCCCGGCATCTCCAGCTTCCTGGCCGCCGCCGCCGAACTGCGCAGCCAGTTCACCATCCCGGAACGCACACAGACCATCATCCTGACCCGTGGCGAAGGGCGCACGCCGATGCCCGAGAAGGAACAACTACACTTGCTGGCGCGAAGCCAGAGCACGATGTGCATCTTCCTGAGCGCAGCCATCGTCGATGACGTGCAGCGTGAGCTGTTGCAGGAATATCCGGAGGACACGCCCGTTGCGGCCTGCTACCACCTCACCTGGCCCGACCAGAGAATCTACCGCAGCGTGCTGAAGAACCTGGCCAAGACCGTACACGACAACCACCTCACGCTCACCACCATGCTCGTCGTCGGCGAGGCCATCGACAACCGCCAGGGGCTGTCTGAACTCTACAACAAGCATTTCACCCACCTCTTCAGAAAAGGCGACACGCTATGATTCTCGTATTCGGAGGGACAACGGAAGGGCGGCGCGTGGTCGAGGTGCTGGAAGAGGCCGGCACGCGCTATTACTACTCGACGAAGGGCGGAGAGAAGGGGCAGCAGGTAGGGGTGGTGAACGGCATCCACATCACTGGCGGCATGGACGTGGCGCAGATGACAGCCTTCTGCCGCGACCACGGCATCCGGCTCGTCGTCGATGCCGCCCATCCATTCGCCGAAGCGCTGCACCGCAATCTGCTATTAGCGGCACAACAGACGGGCACGCCCGTCATCCGCTACGACCGCATCTATCCGAAGCACGACAGCAACCTGACATGGTGCAAGGACTTCAATGACGCGGCCCGCCAACTGGCGGCACAGGGCGTTGACCGCCTGCTGGCCCTGACGGGCGTGAACAGCATCGGCCGGCTGAAGCCGTTCTGGGAGAAGCACCCGGAGTGCTGGTTCCGCATCCTCAACCGCCAGACGTCCCTGCGCGTGGCGCAAGCCAACGGTTTCCCGGAAGAGCAGCTCGTCTATTACGAGACGGACGACACCGCCCAGCTCATTGGGCAGTTGCGCCCCGATGCCGTCATCACCAAGGAAAGCGGCCTGAGCGGAGGCTTCACGGAAAAGGTGGAGACAGCCCGGCAGGCAGGCGTCAAAGTGTTTGTGGTGGAGCGGCCGCCCTACCCCACCGGGGAGAGCGTGGAAACAGTGTTCGTCAACGGCCCCTACGGTCTGCGCAGGGCCGTAGAGCGGCTGCTCCCGCAGTTCTACCCCCTGCACAGCGGACTGACCACCGGCACCTGCGCCACTGCCGCTGCCGTAGCGGCCTGTCAGCTGCTGCGCCCAGAGGCGGCGGCTCCTGCCGAAGTGCCGGTCGTCCTCCCCAACGGCGAGACCATCCACGTGCCGGTGGTCTATGGCGACGGCTACGCCTCCTGCTTCAAGGAGGCGGGCGACGACCCCGACATCACCGACGGCATCGAGGTGAGGGCCAGCGTTAGGCAGAGCGACCAGTTCGAGATTGCAGGCGGCGAGGGCGTGGGCACCATCACCCTGCCCGGCTTCGACTATCCCCCCGGTTCGCCTGCCATCAACAAAGGGCCACGCGAAATGATTCGCCGCAACTTAGGCTCCCGGCCCCTAAAAGTCACCATCTTCATTCCCAACGGGGCGGAGATTGCGAAGAAGACCTTCAATCCACGGTTGGGCATTGAGGGGGGACTCTCCGTCATCGGCGTTTCCGGCATTGTGAAGCCCTTCTCGGAAGCGGCTTTCATCGACAGCATCCGCAAGTGCATGACGATAGCCAAGGCCAGCGGCACGGAGCGCGTGGTCATCAACAGCGGGGGCAAGAGCGAGCGCTTCGTCAAGGCACTCTACCCGGACCTGCCCCAGCAGGCTTTCGTGGAATATGGCAATTATGTGGGCGAGACGCTGAAGATGGCCAGCGAACTGCACATCGGCAGGGTGACGCTGGGCGTGATGCTGGGCAAGGCCGTCAAGCTGGCGGCAGGCCATCTGGACACACATAGCCGCAAGACCACCATGGACCTGGATTTCATCCGGCAGATGCTGGCAGAGGCGGGCATTGCCATTGACATCGGCGACATCACGCTGGCGCGGGAGCTGTGGGAGCGAATACCCGCCGGACAGCTTCAGACGTTCTGCAATGTGGTCATCGGCCATTGCCGCAACCATTGCGTGCCGCTGCTGCCAGAGGGCGAGCTCACTATTCTTCTGATTGGCGACGACGGAACAATATACTCGCTATCACAGGAGCACCCACAAGGGCAGTGACAGAATTGACAGGCAGCGCACCCTCAAACCCCGGCATACGGGCAATGAAATTGCAAAACAGGGCCAGCACGGCACCACAAAGGGCGGTGGCGGGCATCAGGACGCGATGGTCGGACGTGCGGAAGAGGGCACGCGCCAGATGGGGAACGGCCAGGCCAATGAACATAACCGGCCCGCAATAGGCCGTGACAATAGCCACAAGCACGCCCGAGGAGACAATCACCAGCATACGGCTGCGGCGGATGTTCAGCCCCAGATTGGCGGCGTAGCGGTCGCCAAGCAGCATCAGGTTCATGTCTTTCACCAGCAGGCAGGCCAAGGGCAGCAAGATGCTCATCAGCACAATGAACAGCACCATCTCGTCGCCAGAGACTCTTGAGAACGAGCCAAGCCCCCACACCACAAAGGCTTTCACGTCTTCTTCGGGCGACAGGAACTTCAGCACGCCAATGATGGCATTGGCCATATAGCCTATCATCACACCGATAATCAGCAGCGTGACGTTGCCCTTCACCTTCTGCGAAACCCAGAGGATGAGCAGCATAACGGCCAGCGCACCCACAATGGCGGCAATGCTCATCGCGGCATCGCCCAGATAGCCCAGACGCGAGAGTGCCACCCCGCCGATACGCCCTGAGAGCAGCACCACAAAGGCCACGCCAAGGGCAGAGCCGTTGCTGATGCCCAACACGGAGGGGCCGGCCAGGGGATTGCGGAAGACGGTCTGCATCTGCAGTCCGCTGACGGCAAGTCCGGCACCGGCCACGATGGCCGTCAGCGCCTGGGGCAGACGGCTGCTGAAAACGATGTTCGTCCAAATCTCGTTGGAGTCGTAGCCCAGCAGGATTCGGCACACCTCCGCCACAGGAATACGCACAGAGCCAATCAGCAGATTGACAACCAAAAGCACCAGAATGGCCAAGAGAAGGGCGAAAGCAACGATGAACGTTGAACGAGAGGAGTCTGTCATTTCAGGAGTCTATAGTAGGTTGGCTCATAGTCAGGCTCCACCAGTTCGGGGTGGAAGACGGCCACGAAATCCTTCAGCAGCACATCGGGCTGTACAGGAGAAATCTCATAGTAAGGCTGCTGCTTCATGTTGCAGTAAATCACTTTCCGCTCCTTGTAAGCCTTGAAAAGCTCGTTCCGGGGTTCCGACGCCTTCAGCACCTCGTAGTCGAAGTCGCCGGGGTAGCTGTTCAGGATGCGCCAGTAGTCGGCCTGGGCGGCAAGGGCATACATCTTCTCAAACTCCAAGTCCTCGCCAGCCGTCTCCTCGTCGCTGATGACGTATTCCGCACCAGCGTCGCGGAAGATTTGCGCCAGGTAGTTCCTGCCCCCGACAGCATGCCAGTTGCCGTAGTGCATCTCGCCGCTGAACACCTTGGGGCGGTGCTCCACATCCGCCGCCTTCGCCTTCAGTTCGTTGTAGCGCTGCTCTATGCCGGCAAACACCTCGTCGGCCTCGCGCTCCTTGCCTATGAACATGCCCACGAACTTCACCCACTCGGCCTGGCCCAGCGGGTCCAGCTCCTTGTAGCCCAGATGGGGCACCAGCGTGATGCCCGTCTCCTTGATAGGCTCATAGCCGCCACGCTTGAAGGGCGAGATGAAGATGACATTGGGGTTGGCGGCCAGCACCATTTCGGTATCGAAGTTCCCCTCCATACCTATTTTCACGATGCGTCCGTCCTTCACACGCGCCAGAATATCCTCGTTGAACAAGTTCTTCGTGCCCGTGAGTCCCTTCACCACATCGTGGGCATCGAGTGCGGTGAAGTTTGACAGTTGCAGCGCCGTCATACAGATGGTTCGCTGGATGGGGACTTTTACTTTTGTATACCCGGCTGGCACTTCCACATTCTCGTGGTGGACTAGGGCGAAATGGTCATACTGGCCCACATCCACCAACCGGACTTCGGCAGAGTCGCGAACACTAAAGCCAGTGGCATACTTGGGCGTGGAAATGTTGAGAGTTGAGAGTTGAGTGTTGAGCGTTGAGTGTTGAGAGTTGAGCGTTGAGTGTTGAGAGTTGAGAGAACAAGCCGTGAGCAGTATTATTGTGACTAAGGAAAAAACTGTTTTCATAATGCAAAAGAGTTGAGTGTTGAGAGTTGAGCGTTGAGAGTTCTTTGCTGTGCAAAGCGGCGGAGCCGAGCGGAGAGAACAAGCCGTGAGCATTAACTGTATTTGAACTTCACTTTCAGGCCCACAACCACCATCCGTCCATACGAATAGAGGGCATACTTGCGTGTGGACGAGTCGATGCGGCGGTCTACCTTGTCAAAGATATTGTCTATGCCAATGCTTGGCTCTATGAAGGCCCATTTCCGACAATCGATGGAATGGGTGGTATGGAGGTTCCAGATGCCGAAACCTGGGGCATCCTCATAGTCGGGATAGTAGGTCTTCGACTGGAGCCGCCCGTTGAGATTGACATTTAGCCCGTATTTCCCCCAAGCATGATGATAGTTGGCAGCGATGGTGGCAGCATGGCGCATACTGCGTTCCAGCAGTCTCCACTCGTCTTGGCTCTTGTATCTTGCGTATGTGTAGACGTAGTTGGCCGACAGATTGAGTCCTTTGCATATATTGGCTGAGAGATTGAGGTGCAGGCCCTTTACGTCTCCCTTGTCGCTGTTCTGGTAGAGGGCATAACTGACGAGTTTGGAGGCTTCTGCCTGTGTCATCTCTGGGAACTCGCTTTGCAGCATGGCAAGGGACGTGGCATCGACATCAATGTTTTGCTTGACGACCATATCGTTGATGCGGTTTAGGAAGCCTGTGAGGCTTACGGCTATTGTCTGGGTGCGATACTCGGCATTGAGTGAGAAATAGTTGCTTTTTTCGGGTTTCAGGTTCTGATTGCCGAAACTGATCTGTGGCTTGCCGCGATTGACTGAATAATAATGGTAGTATAGTTCGTCAAGTCCTGGGGCTCGGAAACCTGCGGAATAGGTGGCACGCAGACGGAAGTTTCCTGGTGCGTACATTAGTGTGAACTTGGGTGTCAGTTGGTTGTTGAAGGTCTCGTGGTGGGTATAGCGTAGACCGAGTGTGGCGGTCATATTGTTGAGGAACTGCACTTCGTGTTGGGCGTATGCAGCGAGTGTGTAGACGCTCTGGTCGATGTTGCCGGAGGTGGCATTAAGGTAGTCTTTGCGCCAGTCTGCTCCAAGTATGGTGGTTGAGTTGGTGGTGAGTCGGAGGATAGATTTTAACTCTCCCTCCATCATCCGTTGCTTCTTGGATTGTACATAGTCGCCTGTCTGATAGGTCTTCGTTTCTACGTCGTACTCCTTGCCATAGCGGAAGCGGTCGATGGTGAAGTCTGCCTGGAGGGAGTTTTTGGATGAGAACTTATAGATGCCGCCGACATTCCATCGCAATCCTTTGTAACGCATCTCATAGTCGGTGCCTCCTGTGATGTCCTGTCTGGTATCAGGGCGGTCGGTGATTTTATATGAATAGTCGAAGCCTGCATTGAGTGCCAGATGCTGAGTGGGGGTGTATGTGAATTTTTGTCCTATGATGTTTGACCGATATCCTGTGAAGAGGGGGGCAATGGTCTTTTGGGTCTCTGTGTCGGAACCTTTCACAAATTCCAGGTCTGTGGTCTGATAACTGTCGGCCTGGTCGTGGGAGAATGAGGTATAAGAGCCGAAATTGTTCTTGTAGATGTCGAGGCTGACGGCCTCTGTGAATACGCCATTGCCGCTGATGGTTGTAGCGTTGGTAACGCTACATACGGAACTGGTGGGCTGGTCGGTGATGATGTTGATGACGCCTGCAATGGCATCGGAACCATAGAGTGATGAGGCGGCCCCGTCGAGCACCTCGATACGCTTGACGCGTGACATATTGATGCGGTTCAGATCAACATTGTTGGAAATGTCGCCAGAAAGTTTCTGTCCGTTAATAAGAATGAGGATGTACTTGTTGCCCAGTCCGTTCAGCCGGAGAAAGGTGCCCATTGAGTTGGGTGCCATTGAGGCCTGTGGCATCATACGTGTCAGTACGCCGTCGAAGGTGGTGATGCCCTGCTCGCTGATTTCCTGACTGGAGAGGACTCTGACAGGTGTGGCTGTGCTTTTCAGGCGTTGGTGGTGGCCTGAGCCAGTCACTACCACGGGATTGAGGTTATAGTTGCGACTCACCATAGACGAGTCTTTACGCTCCATCTTGTGAATCTGTGCCTGGGCATGGATGCTGCCCAAGAGAAACAGAAGAAGGAAGATGCTGTCTCCCGACAGCACCCCCTTCCAAAAACTTATATAATAATACACGTTGAATTAATTTACGATTTACTGATTTACGATTTACTGATTTACGATTTACTGATTTACGATTTACTGATTTACGATTTACTGATTTACTCTTCAGGGTACATTGAGTGATAAGCATCCTCCAGGAACTCAGCGTTCTTGGTGTGCTGAATCCATACATTCAGGACACCGGGGAGTTCCAACAGACCAAGAGGATGGTTTTTGGTGACGGGAACGATGGTCTCGTAGCCTGAGTGCTTGAAGAACTCGAACCAACTGTTCTCCTCGTGATCCGGAGCCATAGGGTGACTCCAGTATTCGTCGCCCTCGCCAGCCATGTCGTTGTGCGCGTGGTCACCTGCGATAGACATCAGGGCGTGCAGGTAAAGTTTGCCGTCGTCTATGCCCTTGTCGCGCATACGCTCCAGGACATCCATCTTCAGGTTGCCGTCCATATCGACCGTGCCCACGAAGTAGTTGGGGTTCATAGCCTGCAAAGCCTCTTCCAGTTGGGTGTAGCGGATGTTGGCCTTGAAGGTGTCGTACTTGTCGGGGTTGCCGTGACCCATAAAAGCGACTGCACCCTGCTGTACCTCAGAAGCATAGAGGGCGTTCAGTTGCTTGGCCACTTCAGGAACATCCACGTCAGGATTGTCCAGCAGGGGCATACCCAGGAAGATGGCCTCGTCATCAGACAGTTTGGCCAGATACTTGTCATCCAAATGGGCACTGGCAATGTAACCGTTGTTCATAAATTTCTTGACGGAAGCAACAACTGCGGCAAATTCCTCACCGGGAATCACCTGTAGCGACTGAACATAAATCTTGCTGTACTTGGCAGCACCGATGGCGTGGAGCAGATAGCGGGGCTCATAGTAGTCGCGCTTCACAATGTTGCCCTCGTCGTCGGAGTTCTCACCAGCGCTGGCACGGTTGATGCAGATGTCACTTGAGAAAGAGACATAGACATCAGCTTGCGGGAAGGCAGCCTCGTAGGCAGCCTTGGTCTTGTCGAAGGCCAGGAAAGCATTGTTCCAAGTAGAACCGAAGGCTACGAGCAGCACGGCTACGTCCTTCTTGGACTGTGCCTTCTGGGCTGCAACCATCTTGTCGTTCACTTCATACTCCGAAACGATGTTGTTGATTGTTTCGTTCTTGTCGTCATCGCTGCAAGCAGTGAATACGGGAGCCACAAAGGCAATTGCCATCGTAGCCAGGATAAAAGACTTAATCTTCTTCATTGTTGTTAGTTTTTTGTTTAGTGGATAAAATATTGTTATTAACTTTCTTGCCGTAATTGAACTTGATGCTGAAGGTGCCATAGACCGTAGTTCCCGACGTGTTGTTGCCCAGATGGTAGGGGCGCATAGTACGGTCGACATAGTTAAAGATGTTGTCCACGCCCAACTCTATCTTGTATGCCAGCATCTTGCCTGTCTTGCCGAAGTCGTGTGTGGTGTTGAGGCGCCATATCTGAAAGGCTTTCCCGTTCCCGTTGTTCTGATAGAAGCGTTTGCTGCTGCCACGGGTAGAAAGGCTGACGCCCAGTTTGTAACTGTTGCTGAACGAGTGGCTGTAGATGGCCGAAGCACTCCATTTGTGGTATGCGGTTCCGTCGATGATGACAGTGTTCATCTGGTCCGTTTTCTCATCATACAGATGGGCTTTTGTGTCAAGGTAACTGTACGCCGAACTAAGTGTCAGTTCCTTCATCACCTTATAAGACAGCGTAGCATCCAGGCCGCAGGTGCGTGCATCGTCCATATTCTTATACATTCGTGCCTGCACTTTGCTGCTGCCGTCGCCAAGGTAAGCAGTGGTGACACCTACAGGAATCTCACCAACATCCACATTCACAAGTGCAATCATATTGTCCAGTTTGTTCAGGTAGCCAGTGACCGATGCTGTAAGCCTGCGTCCGCGATACTCGACATTGGCGGAGTAATAGTTGCTGGTCTGCGGATTCAAACTGGTGTTGCCGATGTTGAAGAACGTACTGCTGCCCATCAGATGCAGATAACGGTAATGCAATTCCTTGACGGTTGGAGTCTTGAAGCCCTGGCTCCAGCCCAGACGGAAGCGGAAATCGCCCGCAGACAGCATCCCACTAACCTTCGGCGTCAGATGGAAGCCAAAACTGCCGTTATCCACAAGCCGCAGTCCTGCCGTAATGTTCAACCATTTCAACAGGTTAAACTCATCCTGCACATACAGGGCCGCCGTCCAATCATCGGCTGTTCCTGTCTCTGTACGGTCAGGGGCTTTCAGATAGTCGTAGCGGTATTCCGCTCCTGTATTCAGGGTGTTCTTGTAAGGCAGATAGAAGACTCCTTTCAGCAGCCCCATCAAACGTTGCTGGTCACTCTGCAACTTACTTTGGCCAGGCAACATGGCAACAGAAAACCACTCTCCGTTCTGTTCACCATACTCCTCCCCTTGCAGCAGCACATAGTCGTAGTGCCTCGCAGTATAATCGTAGAAGTAGGCATGCTTGTTCCAGTCAACATCCAACGAGAGATAGTCTCTTTCGGTCAGATTCCACTTTCCGCCCACCGATGCCGAAGCATTGTTGTAGCGCAGGTCGTAGGTATAGACATCGCAACTGGGATGACTGCCATTTTGGGGGCGAAGGATGTTTTTCTTGTAGTAAGAACCCTCGGCATAGAATTCCAAGTTTTTCATCGGCTGATAAGTCAGGCGCTCCGCTATCTGCCAGTTGCGGAACTTGTTCACCGTCTTGTTTCTGCTGTCCGTCAGTACCATACCCTCGGCCCATTCCTCGGGGGTATTCTGCCAGCCGTCATTACGTTGCATCTGGAAGTTTGTCTGACTGCCTATCTTGCCAATGTTGAAAGCCAAGGTGTTATGCTGACGCAGGTCGTTGTGTGTTCCGTAACGTGTGCTGTTGTCGGCATAGATGCCCTTCTCGGTGTGTTTCTTGGTGATGATGTTGATGACGCCAGCCATAGCATCGCTGCCATACAGTGCGCTCTGTGCCCCCTTGACAATCTCTATCTTCTCGATGTTATGAGGGTCGATGAGCGAAAGGTCGTTCTCACCACCCACATCGCCATGGATGCGCTTGCCGTCAATGAGAATCAGTATATAGTTATTGCCAAGGCCGTTAAGTTGCATCTGAGAACCCATGTCACCCTCGTTGAAGGCGAATGAGGCAGTAAGGCCGGCAAGAATGTCCTCCAGACTCTTGCCGCCATACTGACTCAGCATCTTGTTCGTGATGACCTCCGTCTGCACGGGTGCATCCTTCAGCAGATGCTGCGTGCCGGTACCCGTCACCACCACCTCCTGCAAACTGTCCGTGCGCCAGACATTGTCAGTCTGAGCCCATGTACCAACAGCCAACAGCCAAAGGCCAACAGCCAGTTTCTGTCCTTTATTCATCTGTCTCTCAATTCCGTGCCGCTAACTCCTGAACGGACGTACTTCAGTTTGTGGCAGGTCTTCTGACTTTCCCCAGTCTGCTTTACCTTCCCGACGACTCCAATTCTTGATTTTTAATCGTCAGTGGCGTTATACAAGCAGACCCTTCTATGGGGGATTACAGCTGCAGGTACAGTCCCGGATTTTCACCGGATTCCCTTTCATCATGGTGACATTCGGCCACCAGATTGCCATTTTCGCGTGCAAAGGTACGAATATTTTGCGAATAAACCATCAATTTCTGTTTTTTTTTGTACTTTTGCGGCATGAAATCTCATTTCCTCATCTCCGCACCCACAAGCGGCTCTGGCAAAACCACGATTGCCAGGGGGCTGATGGCGCTTCTGGCAAAGAAGGGCTACAAGGTGCAGCCCTTCAAATGCGGCCCCGACTATATCGACACGAAGTTCCACGAGGCGGTGTGTGGCCGGCCGTCGGTCAACCTCGACACATTTATGGCTTCGGAGGAGCATGTGCGCGAGTTGTTCACACACTATGGGGCCGATGCGGACATCTGCGTGGTGGAGGGGATGATGGGACTTTTCGACGGCTACGACCGTGACCTCGGCTCGTCTGCCGAGATAGCCCGCGTGCTCGACATACCCGTTGTCCTGGTGGTCGATGCCAAAAGTGCGGCCTATTCCGTAGCAGCGCTCCTCTCCGGCTTTATCAATTTCCGAAAGGACATCCGCATCGCTGGCGTCATATTTAATAAGGTGGGGTCGGCAAACCATTTCCAGATGCTCCAGAAAGTGTGCGACGAACTGGGGGTAAGGTGCTTCGGCTACCTTCCCAAGTGTGCAGAACTGGAGCAGGACTCCCGCTATCTTGGCCTTGACTTCAGCCAAATAGCAGACACAGCCAAGTTGTTGACGCTTTTGGACGAGTATGTCGACTGGGAAACTCTCATATCACTAAAAATCCGGACGGCGCAAACTGGTAGTCTGGACGGTTCAGACTGCCTGTTTGCTCCGTCCGGACTAAACGTCCTCATCGCCCGTAATGGGGAAAGTTTCTCGTTTATATACAATGAAGTACTGGACCGTTTCCCCCACGCCCAGTTCTTCAACCCAGAGGCCGACGTGCCCGACTTCGACGGCATCGACCTGCTCTACCTGCCTGGAGGCTATCCAGAGAAACATTTGGGGGCGCTCGTGGCCAATGAAGCCTGCCGCGAGGCCATCAGGATCTACGCAGAAGGGGGGGGGAGGGTCGTTGCCGAATGTGGCGGAATGATGTATCTTTGCAAGAGCATCGTCACTGACGACGGCGAACACCCTATGTGCGGCGTACTGCCCTATTGTATCACGGCCCGAAAGGCAGACCGCAAACTGTCACTGGGCTACAGGCAGTTCACGCTTGACGGGCGGGAATACCGAGGCCATGAGTTCCACTACACACAATTTCTTGGCGACACACCGCAATCCGTCACACAAGTTTATAACGCCAAGGGCCTGCCCGTCACTACGCCTGTATTCAAGTATAAAAACGTACTTGCCAGTTACACCCATTTGTATCAGATATGAGAACCCTCCACCCCATTATGTTCGCCGGTACTGGCAGCGACGTCGGCAAAAGCATCATCGCCGCAGCCTTCTGCCGTATCTTCCGGCAGGACGGCTACCATCCCGCTCCTTTCAAAGCGCAAAACATGGCACTCAACAGTTATGCCACGCCCGACGGCCTTGAAATAGGACGAGCACAGGCCGTCCAGGCCGAGGCAGCGGGCATTCCCTGCCACACGGACATGAACCCCCTGCTCCTGAAACCAAGTTCTGACCACACCAGCCAGGTGGTCCTCCACGGCAAGCCCATCGGCAACCGCGATGCCTATGACTTCTGGAACCGTCATTCCCCCCAAACTTCCGTTGTTCCTATGCAAACAGCGGCTCCGTCGCAGTCCCCTGCCGCTCCCCTCGACTTCCGGGCCGAGGTTTGCGCCGCCTTCGACCGACTGTCTGCCCGCTTCAATCCCATTGTGATGGAAGGTGCAGGCAGCATCTCCGAACTCAACCTCCGCGATACCGACTTGGTCAACCTCCCTATGGCCCGCCATGCCCGCGCCGATGTCATCCTCGTGGCTGATATCGACCGTGGCGGCGTCTTTGCTTCTGTTTACGGCAGTATTGCACTCCAACAGGAAGAAGACCGCCGACTCATCAAGGGCATTATCATCAACAAGTTCCGGGGCGACTTGCGTCTCTTCGACGACGGCCGCCAGATGCTGGAGAAATTGTGTGGAGTACCCGTGCTTGGCGTCGTCCCTTATTACAAGGACATCTATATTGAAGAGGAGGACAGCGTGGCGCTGGAACAGAAACGGCGGCAATTGGCGGAAGGCAAAGTGAACGTGGCAGTGGTACTGCTGCGCCACATCTCCAATTTCACCGATTTCGACACGCTGGAACGCGACGCCCGCGTCAACCTCTTTTACACCAACAACACATCCGATATCCAGCAGGCCGACATCATCATCTTGCCTGGCACCAAATCGACTCTTGACGACCTTCTGGAACTGCGCCGCAATGGGTGTGCACAGGCCATAGTCCACGCCCACCGCGAAGGCCGCACCGTCGTTGGCATTTGCGGCGGCTATCAGATGCTCGGCCTCACTGTAAACGACCCCGACGGCATCGAGGGCCCTGTCACCACACTACCCGGCCTGGGCCTCCTGCCCATCCATACCACCATTACTCCTGAGAAGACCACCCGACAGTGCACGTTCATCTTCGACGGTCGGGAGTGCCACGGCTATGAGATCCACCAAGGCGTCAGCGACACTAACCAGTCCATCCTGCAGACCGACCGTTGCATCGGCACCTATATACACGGTTTCCTCGACAATGCTCCAGTCATCGAGCATTTGCTGAAAGACAAGTCAGCGTCTGCCCGGCAACAGTCTCCCGCCCTTGAGAAGGGCGACTACTTCGCCTTTAAGGAAGAGCAGTACGACCGCCTTGCCGCCCACGTGAGGAAGTATGTCGACATCGACCGCATCTACCAAATGCTCACCACCTGAACCTCCTTGAACCAAAACGTGCAACTATGATAAAAGGACACGGAGACGACGCCTACAACTATAAAGGTATCACAAGCGACTTCTCGTCGAACATTTGTATGCCTGCACACCACCACGAGGCGCTAATGGCCCATCTGGCCGGCCACCCCGAACTCATCGGCCACTACCCTGAGCCGGAGGCGTGGACGCTGGAGGCAATGCTGGCCAAGCGCCACGGCATCGACCCGCATTGTGTCATCGTCACCAACGGGGCTACCGAGGCCATCTACCTCATCGCACAGACTTTTCAGTTCAAGCCAGTCATCCCATCCCCCACATTCAGCGAATATCAGGACGCCTGCTCCTGCTTCGAGGAAAAAGAGGACAAAACCGCATTGTGGCTCTGCAACCCCAACAACCCCGACGGAAAGGTCTACGATGAGCAGTTCATCAAGCGTATGACGGCCAAACATCACCTCGTGGTGCTTGACCACTCATACGAGCAATACACCGACTCAACCCTGATGGCACCAGAATGGGGATGCCAGACAGACCGCATCATACAAATCCATTCGTTCACAAAGACTTACGCCATACCTGGACTGCGGCTGGGCTATATCACCGCCCACGAAAGTCTGACGCAAAAGATGCGCTGTTTCCTGCGCCCGTGGAACGTCTCGGCAATTGCCATTGAGGCGGGCAAATTCCTGTTGGGCCACGACGAACTGATGTGCCGCCCCGACCTGGCCGAAGCCCAGCGACTGAAACAACAACTCCTGGCAGCCGGCATTGAGGTGACGCCCACACACACCAATTTTATGCTGTGCCGGATAGAAGGTCATACCGCAGCCGACTTAAAAGAATACTTGGCGGCTGAATATGGTATGCTTATCCGCGACGCCTCGAATTTCCAAGACCTCACACCGCAGCACTTCCGCATTGCCGCCCAGACACCCACAGAGAACGACGCCCTCGTCGCAGCAATTCGGCAATATATTTTGGAATCATCCGTAAATCGTAAATCAGTAAATCGTAAATCGTAAATCAGTAAATCGTAAATCAAATGACGAGTATGCTCTCTCTCATCGTGGGCTGGACACTCGACCGTCTCTTTGGCGACCCGCAGAAACTTCCACACCCTATTGTCTGGTTCGGCAGGATGATAGCCTTCGGCGAACACCATTTCAATGACGGTTCCCGCCGCAAACTGAAGGGAGCCATTACTGCCGTCACCCTCATTGTGTCGGTATTCGTCATCACGTGGTTTGTACGATATGCATTGCATTTGCTTCCCTCTCCATTTGGAGAGGAGATGGGAGTAAGGCTTTTTGACGCCATCATCATTTTCTACTGCCTGGCCGGTACCACGCTCATCCGGGAAGTTCGCGCCGTTTTCGTCGCCCTCGACCGCAGCCTCGAGGAAGGACGCCAGCAAGTGGCCCGCATCGTGGGGCGAGACACCTCAGCCCTTTCTGCGCAGGAGGTTCGTACCGCCGCCCTTGAAACACTCGCCGAGAATCTCTCCGACGGTGTCATCGCACCGCTTTTCTGGCTGGCCATCCTCGGCACACCAGGTATGATGGCTTACAAGATGGTGAACACCCTCGACTCGATGATTGGCTACAAAACGGAGCGCTACCGCGACTTTGGCTGCTGGGCTGCCCATATTGACGACGTGGCCAACTATCTCCCTGCCCGCCTCACGGCCCTGCTGATGGTCGTCACTTGTGGGCGATTAGGGCTTCTGCGCTTTGTCTGGAAGAACGGACAGAACCACGCATCGCCCAACAGCGGCTATCCTGAAGCCGCCCTTGCCGGCATCCTCGACTGCCGATTCGGCGGGCCGCACTATTATTTCGGCCAACTCTTTGACAAGCCCTACATCGGCACCAACAGCCGGACGCTGACCACGGCCGATATGCGCCGCGCAGTCAGCATCAACCGCAGAGCAGAGGCCGTTATGGTGCTGGCTCTGCTTCTTGTACTCTATTGCAGGCTTTAGAACGTGCCCCAACTTTGGACGAACAAAATAATGTATATGAGTAACATTTGTAAGACCGTGACCCTCCGCACACGGAAAATCAAAGGCGGAGATTTGAGCGTTCCCGTTCATCGGGAAGCGGCGTAAGCCTAAGGGCAATATGAATCGACGATGAAGGTCATTCACCATGAGTCGCTGAGCATCTATAAAGAAAACAGCCACCACGACGGACGGCCTACAAACTATAATAATGTGGAAAAAATCGTCGAAGTTTTGTTATTCTGCAAAAATATCACTAACTTTGCACGCGAAAGCGTGCGAGAACGGGCTGCGCCTCAGCAATTCAAGCGAACTTGATTGCATTCGGCTTGCACCGTCCTTGCGCCATAATTTCAAAAATATATGATTATGGGAAAGTATTTAGACCCGAGAGCCGACCTGACTTTCAAGAAGATATTTGGCGAGCACAAGCACCTCGTCATCAGCCTGCTCAATGCCATGCTGCCGCTGAAAGAAGACGAGCAGGTGGAGAGCATCGAGTATTGGCCTGCCGAGAAAGTGCCCGACCGGATGCAGGCCGAAAAAGACAGCATTGTAGACGTGTGCTGCAAGGACAACAAAAAGCGTGAGTTCATTGTCGAGATGCAGATGACTTGGACGGATTCGTTCAAGAAGCGCGTGCTACTCAATGCCTCAAAGGCATACGTGGCACAGTCGAAGAAAGGTGATGACTACGAACTCTTGCAGCCTGTCTATGCACTGAACTTCGTCAACGAGAATTTTATGGATGACGTTGATGACTACTATCACTACTTCCACCTCGTCCACGACAAGTATACCAATCAGGTGATTGACGGCTTGCACCTCATCTTTGTGGAGCTAAAGAAATTCAAGCCACAGACTTTCAGCGAAAAGAAAATGCAGGTGCTATGGCTCCGCTTCCTCACTGAAATCAACGACGAAACACGCGAAGTACCCGCTGAGCTGCTGGAGAATGCCGAGGTGAGCGAAGCCCTTGAAATTGTGGAGCGTGCCGCCTTCGACGATGGCGAAATGCGGGCATACGATAAGTTCTGGGACAACGTAAGTATCCAAAAAACATTAGACAATGCCCGCAAGCGTGAGATTGAAGCGGCTAAACGGAAAGCAGATAAGGCCATTGCTGAAGCAAAAGCAGAGGCCGAAGAAGCCAAAGAGAAAATGCTCAATGCCGCTCGCAAGATGAAGGCCAAGGGCTACGCCGTCGAGGACATTGCCGAGATTACTGGCCTGACGGCGGAGGAAATCGAGGGGGTGTAAGAAATAATAATGTAGAGAAACGCAGGGCGGGAAACCGAGGCCGAGAATGTCGGCGCGGCTTCCCGCCCTGCGTTTATTCTTCCCAAATGTTTTCCCATTTATCTTCGCAAGTCTCTTTGATAGGATTGCCGAAGTCTTCAGGAGTCCTTGGGGAAAAAGCGGTTTTACCTTCTAACCATGAAATAGATATACATGCGGGACCACCATCGGTGATGTTCTCTTCTTCAACGGCTGCACCAGTCTCTTCAACGTTATGTCACGAAATTTATATGGCAAATATAGGCATAAAGTGAAAGTGATGAATGTAGGTAATGCAGGGCGGGGAGCCGAGGCAGAGAATGTCGGCGCGGCTTCCCGCCTTTTGTTTTCTTTAGGATCAAATGTCTCTATTATCTCATTTATGAGTATTCGCTAAAATCCCAATTTGTCAAAATCAACATCCCCTTGATATTCTCCATACATACCATCCGTCATCGCATCAAAAGAATCTCGCATAGTCCATTCATATGAGGAATCGTCAAAATCGTCTTTAGACCTATTTTGTTTCTCTAATTCATCTATGCCATCAGAAAAACCTTTATTATATGCCTCAAGTTCAAAACCTTGAAATTTTTCCTTGGAGAAATCATTGATTATTGTTCCTGATGAAACACACTGAGCAGCCTCACTGTAACCTATGTCATAAGCCATATCCCATTTATATCTAAAAGTATGTTCATAGCCAAATTTACAACCTTCTTTATAAGATTCGTACAACTCCGCTTCAATATTGTGGGCAGACTCATATTTGTCAATTATGTGTTCACTCTCATTAAAGAGAAATATATGCTTATTAGTTTCAGAAGTATTACAAGAAAAACCACTTATTGCTCCCATTTTCCACGCATCAAGTTTGCTGTTTATGTAGATTTGCGCTTGTGGCACATGAAAGGATTTCAAAAACATCAATAATTCATCTTCTTTACATTCATTCCAATTAAAAACTTTCTTGAATTGACTCTCTTTCTCTTTATAGAACCCTTTTCGATATGATAAGAAACGAGGCCTATCGTATCCTTGATATATCATATGGTTATAATCCATAGCGTCAAGCATCCCATTGTTTTCAGCAGAATAAAGTGAGACCGCTCCTTTTTCGTTATGCAGCTCACTTAAACGTTCAGCAAAACCAATTTCAAAGCCTTTTTTGTAAAGAGTGTATTCACTATCGACATAATCTCTGTATCGCAAAATTCCAGATAGTTTTCCGTCTATGTATCCTGTTCCCCAGACATATTCTTCCCTTTTCTGCTTTCTAAAACTATCAAAATCTTTATTTGGAGAACTTGACTCTAATTCTGCCATTTCCACATCTTTGTTCCAATAAGCAAAAATGCCAGCATTGTATCCATCATGGTATTCATCACTATACTCATCGAAAATGGATTTTTCTTTAGCTGTTTTTTTATGAAAAAAATCATAACCAAATCTTTCATTCCGATTATGGATGCCATCAATAAAACCGATTATCCACCGTTTTTTATAGGAGAGACTAATTGCTTTTTCTGCTTCATCAAATGAATTGAAACGACATAAAGACTTAGCAGCATTATATCCTTCTTCGTAAGCTAACGGAAAATATAATTCTCCATGGTCATCGTGGTAGTTCTTTCCGAAGAGTTGATTCTTTGGATTCCTTAATTGATTCACAAAGCCTAAAGACCACTCATAATCTTTCTGTTTACAATAACCTGCAAGAAACCCCTTTGCGTACCCCACATTATATCTTTTCAGTAAGTCGCCTGTATATTCGGGCATCCAAAATGCGTAAAACCCGAAATCTTGCCAATCTAGTTTTGATGTCTTATAGCCCTCTGTATATCCTTTTGAATATGCATATTCTCTTGTCCATTTCTTTCCATCCCGTATTGCAGATAGATATCCAGATTCATATTCTTCCAGCAAACGACCTTCAAAACCATTTTGGTGTTCATTATATCCTGGTACTTCTCGGACTATTGAGACATAACCATCTATGAAGCCATTCATCCATGCTTCGTTGAATAATCTTAATTTTAATTTAATTTGTAACGATTAAGGCAGCCGATTTTGTTAAATATCTGTAAATAAAGGGCCAATCTGTCATGCTTATGCTTATTGATTCAAAAATAATTGCTACATTTGTAACGGCTAAAGGAAAAATCGT
>JAGCZA010000094.1 GCA_017960525.1 Prevotella sp. | reverse complement strand
GGTCGGTACATAGTACTCCGTGCCGTTGCTGCCGCGGTGGTGGAAGATATTGTCAGCGGGAAGCATACCGACGCTGATCCAGTGGCTGTCGCCCTTGCCCTCGGGGCCGAAGGCCGGACGAACGCAGATCCAGTACTCTGCAACCTCAGTCAGGTTCTTGCTGACATAGCGGCGCTTGATGACGTCGCCGAAGCGGTAGTAGGCCGTGCCCTCGAACTTGCCGTTCTCGCCCATCTGCGCGGGCGTGCAATAGACAATCCTGGTCAGATGCGGCACCTGCTTGATATCCACATCCACGGTGGCCCACGACGAGCCGTCGGTGGTCTTCGTGTAGGTCAGCGTGCCCACGTCGGGGTCGCTGTAGGTGTAGGATGCGGTGGAAGCGGTGACATCAGCCCCCGTGAGGTTGGCGAAGCGTGCGGCCGCCGTCTCCATGTCGTTGGTGGCCACGATGCGCGTCAGCTGGTCGTTCTGTGACTCCTCGCCGATGATCGGCTCGAATGTTTGCGACTCGTAGGTGGAGTCGGTCATCTCGCTGAGGTCGGCCAGCTGGCTCACCACCTGGTAGAACTTCATGGCTTTGGTGCCCTGCTCCTGCGCCTGCTCCTCAGGCGTCTTCCCATCACCGTCATTGTCGTCATCCTTACATGAGGCGACACCAATGCTGAGGCCGCACACCAGTGCCGCCATCAGCCAAAAATTAAAAATCTTTTTCATTGTTATTATTATTTAAATTTACGATTTGACGATCCTATATAATTTACGATTTGACGATTTACAATTTACTATTTATTTACGATTTGCGGCTGCGCGATGATTTTTATTTTTAACATGTAATTACCACTAATTTTCCATATAATTATAATTCGTGATAATTCGTGATAATTCGTGTTAGAAAAATCCGTTTAATCCGTGTAATCCGTTGTTTGAGAAATAATTCGTTAGATTAGTGAGATTCGTGTTCGTTTTTTGATAGCTGCATGCCCAATTATGAATTGTGAATTGCTATCAGTTTCCCCAAGCAGTGCGCCAGGTGGGATGCTGAATGCTAACGCCGTCAACAAAGTAGTCCTCCCAGATATCAAACACTCCGCTCCACCACATATACATTGCTTCTTCAATATCCTCTTTATCCAAATTTGTAGAAATCTTGCGAGCGTGGTAGAGGGTCAGCGTATGGCCATCGTCGGTTATAGTGGCATAGTCGCTGTCGCCTCGGTCATAGACACGGGTGAGGCGGTACATTAGCACGGGTGAGTTCCACATGTCGCACACGAACGAGCGTGAACGCCACAGGGCGCGATTATAGACACAATTCGAAGCCCTGGCATTGCGGTCGTCGGTGGTGGTGCGCGGCTGACGACGGGGGTTGGCTTCTTCCTGCTCTACCATGCCGTCACCTCTTGACAGCGGAAGGCAGGCTATCAGGTCCGGAGCATATTTTCTCACCTTCGTTAAGTCAGTAACATCCTGCAGGTAGATGGGTTCCTGTGAGTACTGGTTTGCCGTATAGAGAATGGTCGTACTATCGGGATTGGCCACATAGTGATCCCATAGATAGAACCTATAGGGCTGGGTATGATCCTCGTCATAGCCCACGAAGCGCAGCAGGCGTTGCTTGTTAGTGGTGTCATCCTTGTAGGCAACGCTGGCCATATAATAGTCTTCACGTTGGCGGCCAGAGTGGTGGTTCACGCGCTGGAAATAGTCGCGAATTTCAAAGTCCATATAATCTAACATATTTTCCACTGCGTAACCGTATGATGTCAATGCGCCCTCATCTTTCCATTGATCGAAAGGTTTTTTATTGGCAGGTTTAGCTGCAAAAGAAAAAAAGTCTTGCAGGTAAGGGATGGAGTGGATGACTTGGGCGCGGGTGGGCAGGTTGGTGGCGCGTGCGCCGTCGGCGGTGAAGTTGAAGCCCTCGAAGCTGATTAGCTCGGTGTAGGGCGAGTACTCCTGATTCGCCGGATTGCCGGCACCGAGAGTCTGATAGTCTCCCGATACAAAAGCCACGTACCATTTGTGGCCGTTCTCGTCCTTATAGATATCACCGAAGGTGTAGTGTGACCTGCCTTTATAATCGGACAATTTCCATTTCGCGGGGTCGTTGTTGGTCGCGGGCGTCGCCTTTGGAGGAGTGTTGCTCAGGTTCGAGGTGGGGCCGTATTTCCTGTTGTAGTTCCACACATCGGTGCAGCCCACGATGCCCTCGAACTTGTTGAACGTGCCGCTCGCCATCAGCTGCTTGCCCTTGGCGTAGCGAACAACCCAGCGGTGTTTGTTGTCACCGAAGAAACCGTTGTAGTTCGACAGGCTATTGCCCATCTTGTGGCAGTCGAATTTGAGGTCCTTCATGTTCTTCTTGATCGTCTCCGTCTTCACCTTGTGGAAGTTCGCTTCAGCGCCCGTGCCGTTCGTGTAGCAGATGTTATAGAGCTCGCAGTTCCAGGAGAAGGTGGTCAACCACGAGTAACCGCTATAGAGCAGGTTCAGGCCTTCGGTGTTGACGGCAGTCTTCAGATCCTCCAGGCTGTTCATGTTGAAGGCCAGCTCGGCGATGCCCTTCTCCTTCCAGCCGTCATATACGTTCTTCCAGAAGTACTTGTTGTGAAGATGGAGGCTATCCACCGTGAAGTCGTTGAATATCTTCGGTTTGGTCGTGCCGGGCGTTATCAGCGTTTCCCACCAGTCCTCGGGGTTGAACATGGCGTACAGCATCTCGGCGAAGTTCTGCATGTTCTCCTTGTCGGTGCACACCTTCGTCGGAACATAGTACTCCGTGCCGTTGCTGCCGCTGTGGTGGAACATATTGTCCTCGGGAAGCATACCAACGCTGATCCAGTGGCTGTCGCCCTTGCCCTCGGGGCCGAAGGCCGGACGAACGCAGATCCAGTACTCTGCCACCTCCGTCGAGTTCTTGCTCACATAGCGGCGCTTGATGACGTCGCCGAAGCGGTAGTAGGCCGTGCCTTCGAACTTGCCGTTGTCGCCCATCTGCTCGGGTGTGCAATAGACAATCCTGGTCAGATGCGGCACCTGCTTGATATCCACGTCCACGGTGGCCCACGACGAGCCGTCGGTGCTCTTCGTGTAGGTCAGTGTGCCTACGTCGGGGTCGCTGTAGGTGTAGGAGGGGGTGGAAGCGGGGAAACCGCTTCCCTCGGACTTGCCGATGATGTCGGCGAAGCGCGCGGCGGCGGCCTCCATGTCGTTGGTGGCCACGATGCGGGTCAGCGGGTCGTTCTGTGACTCCTCGCCGATGATGGGTTCGAAGGTCTGCGACGCGTAGGTGGCATCATCCATCTCGCTGAGGTCGGCCAGATGGCTCACCACTTCATAGAACTTGAGGGCTTTCGAAGCCTGCGCCTGCTGCGCTTCCTCGCTCGTGCCGTTGTCGTTGTTGTCATCCTTACAGGAGGTGACGCTCATGCCGAGACCACACACCAAGGCAGCCATCAGCCAAATGTTGAAAAACTTTTTCATCTAATAGTGAATTATGAATTGTGAATTGTCCATTGTCAATTGTCCATTGTCAATTATTGAATAGGATTATTCATCCCCCAATGGTAGGGCTGATCATTGAGCCAATGCTGCTTTTGGGATGTTTCGTAAGTATGATGATGGATATACGTTTGCCATATCTCGCCGAGCCTGTCGGGTGAGACATCCGAACACAAGCTCACGTGAACGAACTTCGTGCCGTCCTCGAAAGCCGAGGCTGGAGAACCAAGGTCCTTGACACGCTTCACGGAAAAGGTCACTATGGGCTCGTTGTACATGTTCGTGGGAGCGGTGCCCTGACGGTAGTCGCGGCCAAGCTGGTAGATGTAGCGTGTCAGATCCGACACGTTGTCGGTTGTCGTGCGGTAACCGGGCGAGGGGTACGAGGTTTTTGCGATAGCATCCCACCATGGTCGCAGCACCCAGATATCCTTGTTGTAGGCGCTGATGACACTTGCGTCGGCCAGGTCGCTGAGCAACATCGTGCGCGGTGCGGTCTGGAGGTTCGTCGTATAGCTGTCGTAGAAATGCCACGACATGTCGCGCGTGCCGTCGTCCTGCGAGGCCGTGTAGTCAGCCACGAGGCGCAAAACACAGAGCTGGCCACTGGCGTTGTGGTAGAGGACGTTCACGTAGTCGTTGAGCACTTCCTCTTTGTTATTGGGTTTATTCGGAAAGGCGTGAAGCGTGTCGCGCACGGCTACGATTTCCTTGATTTCCACGTTGGCGTGATCCAACATATTTTTCGCAATGATGGAATTCGGCCTTTCGACATCTGTGGCTGTCATCAGATAGTTGTGGAAGAATGACTCCATGTTGTACATCATCTGCATGGCGAGGTTCTTCGACGGCAGGTTCTGCAGGTTGTCGCCTATAGCACCCCTGTCGAAGCTCACGAAATAGGCGTGCTCGTAGTCGGGGAAGGTTTGCGCGTTGTTGGGCGAGCACTGCATGCACACCCAGCGGTTGCCCCGCTCGTCGCGCACCACGTCGCCGAGGGTGTAGAAGCCGCGTCCGACGAATTCCTTAGGCGTCGCCGTGGGCGGCGTGTTGCTCAGGTTCGAGGTGGGGCCGTATTTCCTGTTGTAGTTCCACACGTCGGTGCAGCCCACGATGCCTTCATACTTGTTGAAGGTGCCGCTGGACATCAGCTGCTTGCCCGTGGCGTAGCGAACCACCCAGCGGTAGGTGTTATCATCCTCACCATTGTCACCGGCGAAGTACTCTTTGTAGCCGTCGCGACTCTGCCCCATCTTGTGGCAGTCGAAACGGATGTTCTTCATGTTTTTCTTCCAAACACCATACTCGGCCTGATGGAAGTTCTTTGTTTCGGGTTCCTGACCCGAAGAGAAGCACACCGTATAGAGCTCACAGTTCCACGAGAAGTAGGTCAACCACGAGTAACCACTGTACAGCAGGTTCACGCCCTGGCGAATGATGAATTGCTCCAAATCATCGATATTGCGCATGTTAAAAGCCTCCTCAGCAATGCGGTTCTCGCGCCAGCCCTGCTGCACACGTCTCCAGAAGTACTTGTTGTGGAGTTTGATGCTATCCACCTTGAAGTCGTTGAACATCTTCAGACCGTCGGCGGAATAGTCTTCCAAGTTCTCCTGCCATTCATTGGGACGGAATATGGCGTACAGCATCTCGGCGAAGTTCTGCATGTGCTCTTCGTTGGAGCACACCTTCGTGGGAACATAGTACTCCGTGCCGTTGCTGCCGCTGTGGTGGAACATATTGTCCTCGGGCAACTGGCCTACGCTGATCCAGTGGCTGTCGCCCTTGCCCTCGGGGCCGAAGCACGGGCGCACGCAAATCCAGTATTCGGTGCATATCTGACCGGTCTTACTGACGTGGTTGCGTTTGATGACATCGCCGAAACGGTAGTAGGCCGTGCCGCTGAACTTGCCGTTGTCGCCCATCTGCTCGGGTGTGCAATAGACAATCTTCGTCAGGTGCGGCACCTGCTTGATATCCACATCCACGGTGGCCCACGACGTGCCGTCGGTGCTCTTGGTGTAGGTCAGCGTGCCCACGTCGGGGTCGCTGTAGGTGTAGGATAAGGTGGAAGCGGAAAACCCTTTTCCCTTAGACAAACCGATGATGTCGGTGAAGCGCCTGGCAGCCGTCTCCATGTTGTTGGTGGCCACGACGCGGGTCAGCGGGTCGTTCTGCGACTCCTCGCCGATGATGGGTTCGAAGGTCTGGCTCTCATAGGTGGCGTCGTCCATCGCACTGAGGTCGGCCAGATGGCTCACCACTTGGTAAAACTTGAGGGCTTTCGAAGCCTGCGCCTGCTCCTGCTCCTCAGGCGTCTGCTCGCCGCCTTCGTTCTTGTCGTCCTTACAGGAGGTGACGCTCATGCAGATCCCGCACACCAGTGCTGCCATCAGTCCAAAAGAGAAAAACTTTTTCATAATTGAGACCATGTTTATTTGTTATTTGTGTAAATTACCAGTCATTGCATGCCACCACAGCGAGGTTGATGAGGCAGAAGACGACGGCTGCCGCCAGCAGGTAGATGACCGTCAGGAGCCAGTTTTCAACAAGCCATTCGTAGATGGTGGCCAGCCGGTCGTGGCGGTAAATGAAATCCTTTAAGCGGGATTCCGGGCGCGTCTCGTTTGTTTCCATACGTTAATTCGTCGGTTGCTGTTTGAGAATTTTTTGCAAAGTTACGGCTTTCTACGCGCCCGTACAATTATGAAGACAATTGGTTACGCCTTTCAGACAAATGGTCATATCCAAAGACAAATGGTCAAATAAGTAAGCCCCGAAACAGAGGCGTTTCGGGGCTTGTGAGGTGAACTCTGATGCAACGTATCAACGTGTCAGCTTGTCAGCTTGTCGATGTGGAATCTCCGGTATTGCGTGGGCGAGATTTGGAACTTGCGACTGAAGTAGCGGCTGAAGACCGAGGCGTTGGAGAAGCCTGCCTTGGACGTAATCTCGGAGATCGGCAGATCCGTGGTCACGAGCAGCTTGCTCGCATATTCCAGACGCAGGTCGCTGACGAACTGTGGCAGCGAGTCGTATTTGCTGCCCTGGGAGAACGCAGCGCCCACACGTTCCTTCGAGATGTGGAACTCGTCGATGATCATCTGGCGGTCGAATGCCGGATTGAGGAACAGCAGGCGGCGACTGACCTCGTGCTCGATATAGTTGAACAGCTCCTCGGGCGAGAGACCATCCAATGAAATATTCTTGGGCTGCGTGCTTTGCTCTGTCGGGGGAATGGCTCCTGGCTGTGCGGCGGCGGAGTCGGCCAGTGCTTCGTATTTCTCCTTATAGATATAGGCTTCCTTGATCTGCCTGGCCAGCGCGCGGTTCTTCTGCTGCGTCTTGCGCCACTGCCGTGCAGCGTACCATGCGAAGAACAGACCGGTCAGGGCCAGCAGGTTCACGAACAGGGCAACCACGATGATATGGCGCTTGCTGCTTTTCTGCTGTGCTATCTCCTGCTGCTGCTCCTGGACGTGGTAGCGCGCAGCATAGAGGTTGGCCTGACTGAGCAGCAGACGCTCGTTGGTAGCATGGGCGATGTTAGCGTAGCGTTTCCAGAGTTGCAGGCTCTCGTCCTTCCGTCCCTGTGCCTCGGCGGCAACAGCCTGGTCACGGAGGAGCGTGGCAAAGTCGCGCGTCAGCGTATCGCCGCGTTCCTTGCATAGGGCTTCCGTCTCGTCGCAGATGGCCTCCATCCGCTCGTATTCGCCCAGCCGGCAGAGCGCAGAGATGATCAGCCTGCGGCCGTCCAGCGTCTTGCCGAGGGGTGTCTGGTCGTAGAGCGAGAGATAGTGTCGGGCGGTGTCTCCCTCGCTCGCCGACACCAGGAACGCCCAGGCCTGCGAGCGGTAGAAACCGATGTAATCCGGACGTGAGTCTTCCTTCGGCTCGCGGTAGAAGCCGTCGTGGTACTCATCGGGGTGCGCCTCGTAGTCGGTCAGGCGGTCGAGCATGTGCTGGGCCACGGCGGCGACATCGTCGAAACGTTCGTTCTCAAGAAGCACGCTGATCTTGCGTTTCATGGCGATGATGCTGGCGTCGAGTTCGGTGAACTTACGCACGCGGTCAATGCGCCTCAGTACGCTGTCGATCTTTGCCAGACCCTCGTCCGTCTTTCCCAGCTGGGCCAGCGTCAATCCCACTTCGGCATCCGTGCGCAACGCTTCCACCTCGGCACCCTGTCGGCGGCATACGTCGGCCAGCTGGATGTTGTAGCGAAGCTGCATCTCGAAGTCGCCCAGCTGACGAGCCGAATAGACCAGTACCTCCAGCACGTCCTGCTGCAAGGCCAGGTCCTGCCGAATAGGTTCCTCGCGCAGCAGCTGCTCGCCGATGATGATGGCGGTGTCCTGCCGTGTGGCCTCCATGGCCTGACTGTAAACCTTGATGCGAAGCACCTCTGCATAATAGCTGGGCATGATTCCCTTACCCACTGCCGAGTCGATCATCGCCAGTGCCTGCTCCGGCTGATTGCCGTAGGTGTCCAGTATCTTTTCCTTGATTTGCAGAGCCTCCTCCTCCCGCAGATGCCCGCTCTTCCCGCCGCCCGTGCAACCAACGACGACAATCAGCAGCATTATGAGTAGCAGCCTGCAAGGCCAATGAGCAGCCTGCCCAGGGAAAATCTTCCAGATGGAACACGTAATAATTCCATCATGGAATCCACTTGGGCTTTGAACAGTGTGGAAATACTCGCTCTGAAAGGGCAAAAGCTTGTTCATACTTGCAAAAGATGAATTATTTGAGAACTATTCTGTGTTCATTATTTATGTCGATGGCCAAGGCCATGTGTGCCAAACTGGATAGGCTCTTCACGTATCGGCGGCAAAGGTACAAAATAAATTGGTTGTGCGATGCTTTTTTCGCAAAAACCACGCCGATTTCTGAAAATAACATCATTTTACTCTGTTTACTCAGAAAAGATTGCCATGTCTTATGACGAGATCAGAGGAGATATGATTGAGAATGAAAAAATAATAGTGACTCCTCGATGCGTACTTTTCGCCTATCGATTGTCAAAGACGTGACTGGGTTTGGACAACAAGAAATAGCATAAAATCTATGGCTCAATCATTCTGCAAAATGTATCTGCATATCATATTCCATAGTAAGGCGGTTAGTCCACCCGCCATGAATGAACATCTCTGCCATCTCGCGAATACCACCGGTTGCCAAGTGCTAATCACGAGAAGAACAAGCGACCGTGTACACACCCTCGTATTGTTGGCGAGTACGGAGAACGTGGCACATTGGGTCGAGCAGATGAAACGCGACAGCAGTCGATGGATGAAGTCATTTTCATCACATGATGGCGAATTTGCGTGGCAAAGCAGTTACGCCGCCTTTTCGTTATTCTTGCAAGATATCATATATCCTATGATGACCGCGACGTCCAATCAGATGAGGAATGCTTTTGCCCTTACTTTAACACGTAAACCTTTGTATCCAGGGCGATGCCCTGGGCTGACTGCTCACTGCCCTTACAGGGTGCTCAATAATGTTTACTCATACATCCGAAACTTGAGTTACGTATTATTATGGCTGTTCATGGTGAATTATAGCCAAAATCGCATTTTATTGAGAATTTGTGTCTTTGTTTGAAAAGAAATACTTATCTTGGCTGCGAAATCGCAATATATTGAGATTATGACACAGCAGGGAATAGGGTATGCCATCAAGGAAAGGCGGAAAAAATTGGGTATCAACCAACAAACGTTGGCTGACTTGGCAAGTGTGGCTGTAAATACCGTTGTGGCAATTGGACGAGGCGAGGGTAATCCACAGCCACCACCTTGCTCACGATACTGGATACTTTGGGTCTGCAAATAGACATTAACATCAAGCAACTTGACTATGAGACAGTGTAAGGTTTATGTTCACGACATGGAGGCTGTCGACGTTTCGATGTCGGACCAGATGGACAGAAATATAGTCAGGAAGATTTTGCCTCACTTGTAGGATTGATCAATGCCAACGGTGGCAGCGATTTCAAGTATAGTAATCTGAGTTATGAGGAATGTGCAGACATTATCCGCAAATACGTCAAGGCTGCTCCCGTTGAAATCTTGAAGTTCTTCCGCATTGTTGTCTTCAACTATCTAACCCTGAATGATGATGCCCACCTGAAGAACTTCTCACTTATCAACCGAGGTGACGGAGAATACCACCTTACTCCTGCCTACGACCTCATCAATACCAGTCTGCATCTGAGTATGCCACGTATTTTCGCCCTTGATAAAGGATTGTTCAAAGAAGGCATGCAACTATCCGATACAAGAACTGTTGGTCGTAAGGACTTCGAGGAGTTTGGTCGCCGTATAGGTCTGTCAGAGCGATTGCTGAAACGGGAATTGGATTTCTTTGCAGCAGAACATCCTCTGGCAAAGAATCTGATTGACCATTCTTTCCTTTCCGATTCCTTGAAACGAAGCTACTGGCTTTCGTACAACTATCGACGTGCGACGTTGGGATTTAAATGATGCGATTACACTTTTCCAAGGTGTTTTTGCCTCTTTTTGTACACTTTTCTAAGATTTACATAAGAATGCCCGAATGATTACTTGTTATCTGTAATAAATTTGGTCATTTATGATTTGTTCTTATGGGAAAAGCTAAT
>JAGCZA010000093.1 GCA_017960525.1 Prevotella sp. | reverse complement strand
GCGTAGCGAATAGTTCCTTCCCTTTGCGGCACAAGAGGCGGGCCATCTCTTCGGTACGCTCGGGTTCGTCGTGACAGATGCGCGAGAGAGATTTCTTGCTCTTGATGCGCTGCGAAATGGTAGCATAGGCATCTCCGACCTGCACGATGCGATACATCGCAGGGACAGGAATTCCGAGGCTGGCCACGGCCTTGGAGACATCGTATTCGTGCTTGACGGCTTCCCATGTGCTCAAGCGGGCATTGTTCACCTTGAGGATTTCGTCCGGAGCAGCCGAGCTGACGTATGTCTTCCCGTTGCCACCCTCACCAATCTGGGTGTAGTCGTTCAGATTGACTTTGTCGAGCTCCATCGCGACTCGGCCATCCAGGCAAGCTTGGCGGCTCTCGCTGCCCTGTCGCTTGATTCTCTGTACTTCTTCCATGACAAAATTCAATTTGCTACTATCACTTTTTTGACTACCATTTCTTTGTCAAGTATTTCTCCTTCAACTGCTGCTGCTCTTTCTTCGAGAAACCCAGTTGGTTCTCTATGTAAGCAGACAGCGAGCCATACTTCTGGTCGATCAGGTCGAGGGTTGTCACGAAGTTCTCGCGGCTCACGCCGACCATGGCGCGAACGAAGGCAACGGCCTCCTTGCCGCCCTCTTTCTCCTGGACCTTGGCTGTCAATGCTTCCACCTGACGAGCGTAACTCTGGTTAGAGAGGTCGAAGTCCTCGACGATGGTCTCGCGGCTGGCACCAAGGGCAGCCAGGAGGAAAGCCGATGCCCATCCGGCACGGTCCTTGCCCTGTGAGCAATGCCATAGCACACCACCCTCGGCACGAAGGACACCACGGAGGAACACACCGTAGTAGTATTGCGCCGCAGAATCGGTCACAATGGCAGGATAGAGCTGGCGGGCCATCGTCTGCGCCTTGGGTTCGAAGGCGTATTTCATCAGCACGGCCAGCATGTCCCGCGTGTCCATCTTGGTCGTGTCGGCACGACTGGAGGAGAATCCCTGGATGAATGCCTTGGGCAAAGTTGAGAGGTGGGTGTAGCTTACCCCGTCTATGATACGGTCGGGGGCAGCATTGGCCTCAGCCTCAAATCGGAAGTCGAACACGTCAGTCAGATGATACTTCTCCTTCAGCACAGCCACGTCGCTGTCGGTAGCCTTCGTGAGGTTTCCGCTGCGCACGAGCATACCCGTGCGGACAGTCTGCCCATTCTGCATGGCGAGACTGCCCATGTCGCGGGCATTCTCTACGCCTTCAAAGGCGATGGCTCGTTGTGAGTGGGCTACTTGTGCGGAGAAGAACAACATGACTATGAATAGAATATAGGATGGCTTTGTCATCATTTTGGTAAGGCTTTGTCCAAATACTGTATAATGAACTCACTAAGAGGCCGCTTGCCATCACAGAGTTTGCTCACAAAGAATGTCATCTTGATAAAGATGAAAGGCTGCAGTTTCTGCACCTCAGCATTCAACACTTCCTGGGAGTCGGTGCCGTAATATGCCTTTGCAAAAGCAGTCCAGTGAGCCTTCAGCGTATCATTGTCCAAATGGAAGATGTTGTCGGCACGCTCTGCACTCAAGAAGTTTGCCGCATAATACATCATGCCCAGGTCCCATTCGGGCACGCCATAAGCAAAGTCGCCCACGTCAATCCAGAGGTCGCGCTGTCCGTCGGTGATGATGTTGCCGATGTGGAGGTCTCCATGCAGACAGGTGGGCGTAGAAGGAATGCTATCCATAAAACGATTGATACGCGCCCTGAGATCGTCTGGAAGATTGGAAATCTTATCAATCCATGGCATCACAAGCTCCTTCATGTCCGGCAGCCGCTTAGTGTCGGCAGGGGTCTGGTGTATCTGCTTGGCCAGCACGGCGAATCGCTCAGACAGCGGCACCAGCTGGTCGGGTTCCTGCGAGATGATACGGGTGAAGGAGCGCTTGGGCTGTATCAGTTCATACTCTGCCCCGTAGCGCGTACCGTCGGTAATCAGACGGATGGGCTTCGGTGTGGGCAGTCCAAGTTCATAGACCACTTGATTGATGCTGAACTCGCGAATGGCGTTGTCGGCTGTCACGCTGGGCATGAAGAGCTTGGCCAGTGTCTTACCGTCCTTGTGGTTATACGTAAGGGCCGTCCCGCCCTCGCCTGTCTGAACATAGTCGTTCAGATCAATGGTTTCGTAGGTATTCATAGTAGTTACATTTTAAATTTGATTCGATCGCCAATAAACAGGCTTATCGCTGTTTTCATTTTCTTTCCCTGGAGAAAGGGAAGATTGGTATGATAAGCCGACGGCCAGATACAGATGGCCTTACCTGCCATAATCTGGGAGATACGATCCATCTTCTCTCTGAGTTCAGGCGTGCTCCAGCGCGTACCGAAATACTGCTTCCCCATGGTTTCATAGAAGAGTTTCAATGATTTCCTGTCCATGTGGAAAAGGTTTCGGAGGAGTGGATTGGGTCCTAAATGGTGCATGTGGGCAAGAATACAAAAGTCCAGCAAAGGATCTCCGTAGCCGAATTCTCCCAGATCAATCCAATACACCTTGCCCTGAGCAATGATTATGTTACATGGATTGATGTCCCCATGCAGGCAGGTGGTGACGGGTTCAAGGTCGTCTATGTAGCCAAGAAGCCTGGTTTTTATATTGTCAGGAATGTCTTTGCTGGCAGCTATCAATTTCCGTATGCGTATGGGAACACTGTCAAAGACCTCCGTGTCACAGGGAATCCCGTGGAGAGCTTTGGCATAGTCGGCGGTCATGCAGGCAAGCTCCTCAAGCCGCTCAGGATGGTCGGCAATGATTCGTCCAAAAGACTCCTTCCCCTGAATCCGTTCCACTATCATCCCATAGCGCTGTCCGTCGGTGACATATTCAAGGGGTTTGGCAGAAGGGATGCCCATCTCGTAGACGGCCTTGGAGCGCAGGAATTCTTGCCTGGCAGTACCTTCAGAGACACTGGGCTTGTTGAGTTTGAGCATCACCGAGTCGTCCGTCTTGTTGTAATAAGACGTTCCGAACCCTCCACCGCCGAAGGGCTCCCATTCCTGGAGGTTTACTGTATTAGCATTCATATTCAGACAGGCTGTTGGGTTACTCCAGCGGAATCTCCGGATGCTGCACGGCGAGGGGCAGGTCCTTCTGCGAGAGGTAGAACATGTAGAGGATGACGGGCTTCGAGCCGCGATTCTCGCCGTGGTGGATGGTGTTCACCATCTCGACGACGGCCTCGCCCTCATGCACGGTCTTCTCCTTGCCGTCCTGGCCGATGATGGTCAATTCGCCCTGCACCAGTACGCCGTAGTTCATCACGGGGTGGTGGTGCCAGCCTAATTTCTGTCCAGCGGGGAACACGTACTTCACGGCCACCAGCTCGGGCCGGCCTTGGAAATAGTCGGGCAGTTCCACACCGTCCCAGCTCTGCGACGTACGAATCAGTTCTTCACTCGTCACTTTATTAGCTATCGCTTCCTTGCAGCCTGTCATGAAGGCCGTTGTGCCGCAAACGAGGGTGGCGGCGAGCACCCATTTAATCATCTTATTCATCGTCTTATTGTTCAGAATTATTGTTTATTTTTATACTACTCAATTTGGGCAGGATGTCTGTTCTGGATGTCCGAAATAATACTGCCCGCGCTGACGTGTAATTCGTCCGTAGTTGATGGCATGCACAGGACAGTGATGATAGCAGCTGAGACAACTGGTGCATCTCCCGTCATGTTTCCACCGGGGAATGTCTTCAAACACGATGTCACCGACAGGGCACTCCTTGGCGCAACGCCCGCAGTGGATGCATACATCGCTGTCGGTGGTGAACTTTTTGTCAGTAATCATATAGCGGTTGAAGTAAGCGCCGATGATATGGCTGAACGTCCAAGGCGTCAGTCCTAACGTCAGCCGACTGAAGTCCGTCTGCCTATTGACAACCACCTTGACAAACGCATCCAAGTCCTGCTGGGCCTGCTTTATCTTCTCGCGCTCCCGTTCCGGCTTGTCCGTGTACATAAACGGCAGACAGACGTAGCTTTCGGGCATGACGAGCGACTGGCGGCTTTGCAGGCTGATGCCTTTTGGGGCCAGTTCTTTCTCCAGCATCGTCACGGCAAGCCCCGTACTGTCGCCACAGGTGCACAGCACGTATGCATAATGGCTGGCAGCGCCTGAGATGGTCATTCGTCGGATGAACTCTCGGACGATGTGGGGCGGCTGCCATCCGTGGATGGGGAAGCAGAAGCCGATGCGCTCGCCTGCTGACAGCGTGTATTCACAGGCTGTATTCAGTTCTTCGGGTATGAACAAGAGTTTCTCACCCGTAGCCGCTGCTATCTGTTCAGCAGCCCACCGCGTATTGCCTGTGCCAGAGAAATAGAAAACCATAGTGCAATGTAAATGGATTGTTATACTTTCCTAATGTGGCTACAAAGTTATTGGACTTTGTAGTCGGTGTAGTCACCTTTGCGGCCATTCATGCGAAGGCTGCGGATGGCGGAAGTCTTGGCGTCTATCGTCAGGACGAATGACGTGAAGAGTTGGCGCTTTTTCGCCGTGGGCGTGATGGTAACGGTCGTCTGCCCATTCTTGGTGGTGACGGTCAGGTCATCGCCCGAAGGGATGGGCTGATTGTTGATGACGGCCTTCAAGACGGCGTGGAAGGTGGCAAACTGCTCGTTCTTACGACTGTCGGTCACGTGCTGCTTGCCGCCCATTGTCATAGTGAATTTCGTTCCGTCCATGATGAGCAGTTCCTTGCCGCCATCGGTCGAAATGCTGATGTAGTCAGGCTTGCGGATGGTCATGGCACCCGTGGTCACGGCATCCTGGGTGATAGCGGCGCGATGCTGGGTACGGACTACATTCTGTGCACTGGCGCTGAGCGCTAACGTGCAGAATAGCAATAAGAAAAGTTTTTTCATGTGTAAAGTCCTCCATTGATTGAAATGACATTGCCGGTGATGTAGCCGGCCTGCGGCGACACGAGGAAGGCCACGGCTTCGGCCACTTCTTCGGGGGTGCCGAAACGCCCCATCGGTATCTGCTTCTTCAGGGTTGCCTCATCGAGGCCCTCAGTCATATCGGTGCGGATGAAGCCCGGGGCAATGGCGTTCACGGTGATGTTGCGGCGGGCCACCTCCTGTGCCAACGCCTTGGTGGCAGCAATGACTCCGCCCTTTGCAGCCGAGTAGTTGGTCTGTCCGGGCAGTCCCTTCAGGCCGCTGACGCTGGCCATATTGACGATGCGGCCAAACTTATGGAATTGCATGGCAGGCAAAAGGGGCTGGGTGACATTGAAGAAGCCGGAAAGGGTGATGTCGAGCACGCGGTGCCAGTCGGATTCGGGCATCAGGGCCATCACGTTGTCGCGGCGGATGCCGGCATTGTTTACCACAACGGAGATATATTCACCGTCGTGGCGGGCCTGCCAGTCGGCCAGCGCGGCGCGTGTCTGCCCGCTGTCGCTCACGTCGAAGGGCAGGAGTTCGCCCTGTCCGCCACAGAGTTCCAGCGTCTTCTGGGCCTCCGTCTCGTTGCTGGCGTAGTTAATCAACACGTGATAGCCCTCCTGGGCCAGTTTTACTGCGATGGCTCTGCCGATGCCCCGGCTGCCACCTGTTACTAATGCATAGTTCATTTGTATTTTCGATTTACGGATTTACGGTTTTCTGTTTAATACCAAGTCTGTCGTCTGTAATGCTGTCATCGTGACGCCCTCCAGGCCGTGCAGCACAAGACTCTGGCCTGTCAAGAACAGGTTGGGGATGGGTGTCCGTGGTGAGAGATTGGTCATCAGCGGGTTGCGGCAGTCTTTCCGCACGCCAAAGGCGGAGCCACAGGGCGACAGCGTGTAGTCGCGCCAAGTGAGCGGTGTGCTGGTGTAGCGCTTCGCCACCATAGCGCCCAATCCGGGAATGACTTGTTCTGCCAGCCGGATGCAGTCGTCGGCCATTTGTTCCTTCATCTGTTCATAGTCTTGTCTGCGCCGACCGACCACGGTGTCTTTCCACGGTTGGCACAAAGTCCACGGCATGGGTGTCAGCAGGTCGACTTGAAGCCCGTTTTCCGACCTCCCCTGAGAGGAAGGGGTATTATCTTCCGGCACACGACAACTCACCATCACGCGGTCGACTGTCATCTTTCCAGAGGGTGACAAGAGGGGGGACTCCCATACATTGGCCTCCCTATAGACATACTTGTTGTAGTTGAAATAGGGCAGTGCGCCAGGTTTAAGCACCAGCGAGACGGTGAATATGCCAAACGTGTTCTGGAGCGCAGCGATGCGCCGACGGAACGTGCCTTTCAGCACGGCAGCGTCTCCCAGCCAACCGAAAGTCAATTGCGGATGCACGTCGCTGATGAAGATTTCGCCCTCGTATATGTTGCCATTGGTGCAAGTTGCCCCCACTATCCGTCCGCCAGTTTCCTTCAGTTCCCTGACTTCGGCCTGACAGCAGACCTCTCCACCGGCTGCCACAATGTCCTTTATCAGCGATTCGACAATCAGCCGGCCGCTGCCTTTCAGTCGCCAACTGCTCTGGATATAACTGCTGATGCCGTGGGCAAAGTGGAACAACGGCAGCGACTCGCGCCGAAGTTCCATCCTCATAGCTGACCCCGACACCACATTGACGAGCAAGGGGTCACGGAAGAGTGACGTCAGGTAGTCGTAGGCGTTCACATGGACGCTTTCATCCATAGGGGGCAGATGGCGCAGCAAATCCACATACTGACGCAACGCGCCTCGCTCCTGCGGGAAACAGTCTCCCAGCGTATCGGCGAAACGGTCAAAGCCTTCGGCCATTGGAAATGTCTGTCCGCCAATCGTAATCTGGTCGAAGCCGTCAGCGTCGAGTTTGTGCCAAGGCAACTCCAGCAGCCCCAAGGCAACAAAGGCATCGTGCAAAGGCTGACCCCCGGCCAAACCGCCAACATAGTGCAGGCCGGTGTCGAACTCCAGGCCACAGCGACGGTAACTCTGCAGGCAGCCTCCAGGTTCGCGCTGGCGCTCAAGCACCACCACGCTCCGCCCGCTCTGCGCCAACTGACGGGCACAGATGAGGCCTCCCAGCCCACTCCCTATGATGACGACATTGTGCATATTGTCGATTTGCGGATTATCTATTTATGATTGAAGAGTTTCCAAACGGCAGGTTGGAGGACGTAGGAGAGAATGACGGCAGAAAGCAGCCCGACAAGCGTGGAGAAACCAACGCTACGGATAGCGGGATGCTGGGCCAGAAGCATACTGCTGACAGTGACGATGAGGATGATGGCCGAAAGCAGAACGGCGGTCTTGTGGAACTTCAAGTTGCCGCTGACAAGTCCGTTCATCACAAAGATGCTGTAGTCAACACCAATACCGAAGATAAACGTAGAGATAATGATGCTGATGAGATTGAACTGGACACCAAACAGATTCATCACGCCCAGCACAATCAGCCAACTGAGCAGAATTGGGGCAAAGCCCAACAACGTGTGGCGCCAGTTGAAATGGAACGAAAGGAGCAGCACCACGAAGACAAACGCCATAGACAGCCACTGCAACGTGTCGAAGTCGCGACTCATCTGAATCAGCGTGTCGGTGGTATAGTAATAAGTGTCAAGCACCAGCAGGTTGGGATTGCTGCTGACAGCATCGCAGATGCGGATATAGTCGCTCTCGCTGCTGCGCACAGAGTCGTTCTGGCAGCGCACAGAGGTAAACACGAGATAGTCACCCCCGTATGACTGTTCGGTCAGTGTCGACAGATAGCCCTGCGGAATGAGGCCGGCCTCATAGAGGGCATCGGGCTGGTAGTCGGCATTGGCGGCTTCGAAGAAAGTGTCGAAGGCTTCGGGACGCAAATCGGCCTGAGGTGCCGTTTCGCTGATGAGCCTTCGGACTGTGGCTTGCCGTTCCTGCGTCCAGTAGCGGCGCCAGGCGTCAATGCGCTGCTGCTGTTTATGCAACGGGACAAGCAGTTGATGAGTGCGGGTGTAACTCTTCACTAGTCCGATGCGCTGCAGCGAATCGAGTTTGCGGTCAAGCAGGGCGAAATTGTCGATGGCCTCTTCCATCGTGCGCCCCTGACTGGCAAAGTATTTGGTCTTATCGCCCGTGTAAGTCTTTTCGCGGAGCAAGTTCTCCGAGTGCTCCGTGATTTCAGCCTCGTAGCCTAAGTTGTGCATATCGGCATCGAAGTGGGTGCCGCCAGCGATATAGGCGCCGATGCATACGACTGTCAACAGCAAGATGACGGCAATGAGTGTCTTCTTGCGGTCGAAGGGATAAACATTAATGTGCTCAATGAAAGCAGGGAACGGCTGTTTCGCCCTCCGCTTTTCGCCCAAGAACTGCGGCAGATAGGTCAGCGAGAACAGTGTGGTGCCGAGGATGGCGAAGGCGGCAAAGAGTCCGAAGTCGCGCAGCAGGTCGGTATTGACGAAAAGCAGTCCGGCAAACGAGCCGATAGTGGTGACGCAGCCCAACAGGACGGGCTTCACCTGGTCGCGCAGCAATTGGTCGGAGTCGCTGACATACTGGTGATGGGTGAGTATATGGAGCACATAACTCATGGCCACGCCCAGCACCACACCGCCAATGCCAAGGGCCAAAAGTGAAAATTCGCCTTTCAGCCAGTACATCATGGCCAGGCCGAAGAGGGTGCCAAAGGCTACAGGCAACAGCAACAGCGGAATCGTGTCCCAACGACGGAAACAGACGACGAGGAACACCAGCACCAACAGGAGCGCCCCAGCGATAGTAGTCGTCAGGTCGTGCTTGATTTGGGTGGAGTTGTAGAATCCGCTGGCAGGAGTGCCGTGGTAGGTGATGCGCACTTCCGGATGGGTCTTGGCAAACTGGTCTATCTGCTCGTTCATCATCTGGAACATAGCCGAACCCTGCCCGGTGTTAGTGGACGAATAGCGGGGCGTGACAAAAGCGATGCAGACGGTAGAGTCAGGCACGAAGAAATGATTGTCGATGGTCTGATAACTGCCTGCGCTCATCAGCGGCGCCATCAGGTCGGCCAGCACAGAGTGCATGCCCATCGGGTCCATCTGAATCAGTTCAGGGAACATCTCGCCAAACTCGCCCGTCAGGTCGTCGCGATTCTGCTGCATCTGCCGGCTGAAGTGCTCGCGAGTCAGCAGCGAGTCGAAGCGTTCATAGACAGCGGTGTCTATATAGGCAGGGAAGTGTGCCGCCAGATAGTCAATGGCATCGGGCAGCAGGTCTTCGTCCAAACGGTAAAAGACGTCGCCTATCGACCCTCCTTCTTTTTCGCCGTCGGGAGAAAGAGAAGAATCGCGGGCCAAGAGTGAATCGACAAACTCGTCACAGACCTCCACCAGTTCTTCCGCGTTGCCGCCCTCAAACGTCAGGAAAACCTTGTCCTTGATTTTCAGGTCGGCAAATGCCAGTTTCGTCGTGCCGTCCTCATTCTTCGACGATGGCATCAGTTTGTTGATGTCTTCCTCCAAATGAATCTGGACAGCAAAGTAGCCAAAAAAGGCAAAAAGTGCAATCATCGACAGCCAGCAAACTGCCCGATGGTTGCAGAAAAAGCGGGAGAGTCGGATGAACAGGCTTGTCATTGCATGAATATTTTCAGATTGGCCTCCGCAATCAGTTCCTCACCAACTTGGCACTGCCCTGATGCCAATGTGACATTGCCAAAACTCATGTCGAAGGTGACGGTGGTATGGATGCACTCGCCAGAGAGGGGACGGCGATGGCAGACAAAGTGCTTCACCTCGCCGATGATGCCGACAGGAGGGACGGCAGACTCACGAGACAACGCCTGACAGCCTGCAAGGGCAGAGCAGGACTGCGCGATATGCTCTATGAGTCCTGTCTCTGCCAATGTACAGTCGGGCAGCAAGAAGTAGTTGCCAAGTCGCACGGCCAAAGTGGTGACGGCGGCATTGTCACCGCTCGTTTCCAGCGTGTCCACCATCACAAACGGATTGCGCTGCGGAATCAGCCGTTTGATGTCATCACCCTTGTATGTCATTTGGGAAGATGCTGCTCAATGTAGTCGTACAGGTCGTTGAAAGTCTGTATCTTGTGCAACTCGTTCACGGGGATTGTAATCTTGTAGTTGAACTGCAACAGGGCCACCATGTCCACCAGACTCAAGCTGTCGAGCATCAGCGTCTCTTTGACGTTGGCCTCTGGGGTCATCTCAGATACTTCCACTTCAAATTCATTTGCCAGCAGGTCGTTGACTTGCGAAATAATCTCTTCTCTTGTCATTTCTTTAACTTTTTAGTTTTTATAATCCTTAATTATGAGTGTTGAATTAGTGCCGCCAAAACCGAATGAGTTGCTGAGGAACATGTCGAAACGGGCCTCACGGGTTTCGGGCAGGACGTTGATGCAGGCAGTCTCGTCGTCGGGGTTCTCAAAGTTGATGCTGCCAGCAATGAAATTGTTCTTCATCATCAACAGCGAGTAGATGATTTCCGATGCACCGGCCATCCACATCTCGTGTCCCGTCTGGCTTTTGGTGGAGGTCACGGGCACGCGATAGTCGCCGAACACCTGACTGATTGCCTGTGCCTCGCGGGCATCACCGATTTTCGTTGATGTGGCATGGGCGTTGACATAACCGATGTCGCGAGGCTGTACACCAGCATCCATCATGCAGAGTTGCAGCGAGCGGGCCGGGCCGGCTATGTTTGGCGTGGAGATGTGGTCGCCGTTGCCGGAGAATCCCCATCCGATAATCTCTGCCAAGATGGGGGCGCCACGACGGACGGCATGCTCGTAACTCTCCAGAATGACAGTCGCCGCTCCACCTCCAGGCACCAAACCGTTGCGGTCGCGGTCGAAGGGACGGCTGGCTTTCACAGGGTCGTCGTTGAGGGCAAACGACTGGATGCCGTCAAACGATGCCACACCATACATATTCGCCTCCTGTGCACCTCCGCAAACGATGCACTCCTGCAAGCCGTTGCGAATAAGCAGCGCACCCAGTCCGATGGAATGTGACCCGCTGGCGCAGGCTGCCGAGGCAGTCAGGTTGATGCCTTTCAGGTGGAACAAGCAGGCAAGGTTCATCGTCACCGTGGAGTTCATCGACTGGAAGATGGCACCACTGCCGCAGGCTGCCGTCGAGCCGGCCTGGCGGAATTTGTCGAGGGCCAGCATCGTAGCCTCAGCCACCGAGTCATTGCCATAGACGATGCCCACCTCGTGCTGCTCGATATAGTCCTGGTCAAGCCGGGCAGACAACAGCGCGTCGCGTGTGGCCATATAGGCGTATTGTGCTTCTTCGGGCAAGAACTGGCGCTGGTTGCGGGGAATCAGCGGTTTCAGGTCAGGGCGTGGAACGTCAGCCGTCAGCGGCGAGCGGAAGCCCGCATCTATCCGCTCCTGGCTGGCCACGATGCCACTCTTTCCTTCGTAGAGTGACTGGCGCACCTCTTCAAGCGTCGTGCCAAGGCACGACCAGATGCCCAATCCTGTGATTACAACTCTGTTTTGTGTCATTATTCTTTAATATTATTTATTATTTCAATTTTCTCACATAGCACCGCCGCCGTTTCACGAATTCCGGGTTCAGCGGTTTCCACTGTGACAGTTCGCGTACATTGTCTTCCAACTGAGGCCCTGTCTCGGCCCAACGGAAGCCATACTTATTATATATAGGAATGAGGTCGTCGAAAAAGAGGGCGTTGACACCCATCCCCTGAAAGTCGGGACGAATAGCAATGAGCAGCATCTCGGCACTCTCCTCACGCTTCCACTTCATAGAACGGAGCAAATGCCACCATCCCAGAGGCCACAGCCGCCCGTGGGCTTTCTGCATAGCGCGTGACAGGCACCCCATAGTGATGGCTACGCCCACTATCTCCTGCTTGTCGTTTTCCACAATAGGTATCATCTGCTTGTCTATCAGACGAAGATACTTTTTCATAAAATCATTGCCCTGCTTCTCCGACAATGCAGAGAATCCGAAAATCGGCGCGTAGGCCTCATTCAGCAGTTCAAAGACTTTCTTGCCATACCCCCGTTGCTTTATGTCCCTATTGGTTATTTTGACGACCTTCAACCCCATCTGCTCACGCACGTATTGGGCCGTGCGACTGTAGCGGGCAGGCACTTCCTGCGGCACTACAATACGGACTTGCACCCAGTCCACCTCCTTCTCGAAGCCCAGAGCCTCCATGTGGCGGGGATAATAGTCGGGGTTGTAGATGGTGTTCATCGTACCCATCAGGTGGAAGTCCTCCACCAACATTCCCTCCTTGTCGAAGTCGGTGATGCCCATCGGCCCTTCTATCTTATCCATACCAAACGCTTGGCCCCAACGGGCGACAGCGTCAAGCAACGCTGCCGACACCTCTTTGTCGTCGACAAACTCGATAAGCGAGAAACGCACAGTACGCTTCTGCCACCGCTCGTTGGCCTTGCGGTTGATAATGCCTACGATGCGACCTACGGGAACACCGTCGCGGTAAGCCACGAAGGGCTGTATGTCAGAAAACTCAAAGGCTGTATTCTTTCGCGGATTGAGCAGGTCGCAGATGTCGCTTTCCATATCTGGCACATATTGCTGGCAATTCCGATAAATGGTATAAGGCACCCGGATAAAGTCCTGCTGCTCTTTTGGGCAACGAATTTTTACAACGTCGATTTTCGCCATACTCAAAATTCGTTTTTATACTTGTTCCGGTACTCTAACGGGGTCATGCCTGCCTGCTCGCGGAAGTACTGGCCGAAGAACGACGAGTTGGGGAATCCCAGACGAATGGAAATCTCCTTCACCGTCAGATTTGTGCTGTGCAGCAACTGGTAGCAGTCCTCCATCACGCTGTCCGTAATCCAACGCATAGGCGACTTGCCGCTGACATTGCGGCATAGTGTAGACAGATACTTTGGAGTAATACAGAGCCGCTCGGCATAATAGTTCACCTGCTGGCGCTTCTGCGGCTCGTGGTGCAACAAGTCAAGGAACTGATTGAAAAGCGACCGCTCACGGTCGGACATCGAATCGCCGTCAGTCTTCATATCCACTTGCAGGCGCAACAGTTCCTCGCAGATAATCAGCAGGTAGATACGAAGAAACGACAGCACAAACTCGCGGAACAGTTTCAATTCACCGCCCAAAAAGACGCTCCGCTCCTGACTGTGCAGGGCGTCTGACCACCGATGCGTGTCAATCACGTATGTCTCATGCAGATACATAGCGCGATTCCAGATGTCAATCTGCGGACCCAAAACCTTCTTCAGCAACCGCTCGCTGACAAGCAGTGCTCCAGCATCCACGTCGGTACTCACCATCATAGGCTGCATCAGCTTATTGGCTGGAACAAGCAACAACTGTCCCGCCCGAATCTGGAACTGCTGATTGCCGCCCAGTTCGAGTAGCACTCTGCCCTTCCGACAATGAATGATGGCATTGTACTCCATCTTCGTTGGCAATTCCGGCGAGGCTATCTGCACATCTTTCAGGCTGTCGAAGAACATTATTTCGTTCTCTATAACCACTCTCGGCTCCAGCCCTGCTATCAGTCTGTTGTTTTCAGCCATATTGGCCCTTTCTTGTTTTGGGGTGCAAAATTAAACATTTCCAACCATAAACCAACGTCCGATTTTTCGCAAAAAATGTTCTGAGGGGTGTTCCCGTTCCATAACTCTTGCCGCATTTGTCTTTTTTTAACGATTCGGCGTGCAGTATTTTGGCTTTTCTGTATTTATTTGGCAGAAAACCATTAATTTTGCAAACTGTATGAAAAAGAAAACGCTATGGGCAGCCACCGCCCTGATGGTGGCAACAGTCTGGACAGGCTGCAGCAATGACAACAATGTGGATGAAGTGCAACTGCCGAAGCAGGAGACACCAACCGACGATTTCACCCCTGAAGACAGTTGCGACGTGCCCGACTTTGTGCTGACCCGCGCCGAGCAGCAACTGGTGGCGGGCAGCAACGACTTCGCCTTCAACCTGTTCCGGCGGGCACGTGAGGAATCCAAAAGCCTCATCCTCTCGCCCATCAGCATCACCTACGCCCTGGGGATGCTCAACAACGGGGCGGTCGGTGAGACGCAACAGCAAATCAACAATGTGCTGGGCTTTGGAACGGAAGGCGCCCTTGGCATCAACAACTTCTGCCGAAAGATGCTCTACTGCTCACCAAGACTCGACTCGCTGACAAAGGTGCTGATTTCCAACACCATCTTTATAAACCAAAACAGGGGCTACACACTTTATCCCGACTTTGTCAAGAAGGCCGCCTACTACTATGAGGCCACGCCCGAGGCACGCGACTTCAACGACGGAAAGACGTTGGACGTCATCAATCAATGGGCGAGCGACCATACGGAGGGAATGATAGAAAAAATACTCAACGAGGAAGAGTTCGACCCTCGTACCGTAAGCTACCTGATGAACGCCGTTTACTTCAAAGGCGAGTGGAAGCATAAGTTCGACAAGGAAGCAACGTTTGACTTGGCATTTGAGGGGTCAAACAAGAAAGTGCCTACGATGTGGATGACAGAAACGTTGGGCTACGCCGACAATGAGGACTGCCAGGTTCTGTGTATGCCATACGGCAACGGTGCCTACAGGATGACCATCCTGCTGCCCCACAAAGGCAAGAGCATAGGCGACGTGCTAAAGGGCCTGACGGCAGAGAGCTGGCAGAACTGCCAGAACCTCACCGAGACGCTGGTAAACGTGATGCTGCCCCGCTTTGAGTCGAACACCAGCCTCAGGCTGGAACGAATCATGTCCGATCTTGGTATGCCTCTTGCGTTTGATGAAGATGCAGAGATCACCAAAATGGTCAATAGACAACTCTATATAAAATTGATGAAACAGGTGGCACGCATCAAGGTCGATGAGGAGGGTTCGGAGGCCGCCGCCGTGACCATCATTAACGCTAAAGATGGAGCAGGCTATCAGGAGCCGTCCTACGTGGAATTCCATGCTACGCGCCCGTTCCTTTACTTTATCAGCGAGCAGTCCACAGGAGCCATTTTCTTTATGGGCCAATATATGGGCGACTAAACCATTAGTGTGTTTCACTTCCGGACTATAGACGACGAGCAGCGCCTGGCGGAGCGGCTCCGTAGCGGCGACCATAAGGCAATGCGCCAGTTTTATGACCGCTACGGCGACGCTCTTGCCGCCGTCTGTGCCCGCTACATCGCCGACGAGGATGATGTGAAAGATGTTTTCCAGGACTCTCTCGTCAGCATCTTCACCCACGTCGGCGGTTTCAGCTATCGCGGTGTTGGCTCTCTTCTGGCTTGGGCCACGAAGATTGCGGTAAACGAGTCGTTGAGATTCCTGAAGACGAAGAAGCACTACGAACTGCAACGACTGACAGAAGACCCGCCCGAAACCCCCGAACCAGAGGCAGACGACCCGCCCATCGACGACGTGCCGCCCGAGGTCATCCACCAGATGGTGACCTTGCTGCCTACCGGCTATCGCACGGTGTTGAACCTTTTCGTCTTCGAAGGCCGGAGCCACAAGGAGATTGGGCAACTGTTAGACATCGGAGAAAAGACCTCTGCCTCTCAGTTATGCAGGGCCAAGAACCTGCTTGCGAAAATGATTCTCGACTATCACAACCATAAAAGGCTCACCCCATGAAAGAAGAATGGCGAAAACAAATGAGACAGAAGATGGCAGACTGCCGCAAGCCTGCCCCTAAGGTGGCGTGGGCCGAAGTGGAGAAGGCTGTGGTGGCTGGCCGTCGGCCACGCTTGGTGTCGCTTTTTGCAAGGCGTGTGGCGGCTGCCGCAGCCATTGCTCTGATAGCGGGAGGAGGACTCTGGCTGCTTTTCCGTGGGCAGCACGACGACTCTGCCGCCGTAGCCTCTCTGGACAAACAGGCAGAAAGGCGTCGCGAGCAGATTCAGACGGCGATAGGCGATGAAGTCGCACGCATCGTTGAGAGTTCCAGTCATCCCCAGGCAGTAAAGCCTGCCACCCTTCTTGTCCAGCAGCCTTCGGCAGAGCCAAACGACGGTCAGGAGCCTCAAAAGCCTGAAGAAGCCCAAGAAACCAAAGAGACCCAAGAAACCCCACAAGACCCAAAACCCACAGAAGCGCCAACCGCCACTATCCATCATCCGATGCCCACCCACCATCACCCGAAGTCCAGCCGACTGACGGCAAAGCTCTATCTGTCAAACAGCCTGACGGGCAGCAATGCCTCAAACCTGTTCCTGTCGCAGATACCAATAGACAGCAAGCCGAATGAAGGGCAACCCGGTAATACATCTTCCGATGGTTCAGACGGTATGAACGGCAAAGATGGTTCAGACGATATAGACGGCAAAGATGGTTCAGACGGTATGAACGAAAATGACGGGCCAACAAGCCCGTCTGGCGAGGATAAGACGACCGAGACCGTGACAACCAGTCAGAGCGTGCACCACCGTCAGCCCATCCGCTTCGGCTTCTCCCTGCGCTACCAACTAAACCATAACTGGAGCATAGAGAGCGGCATCGTGGTTTCGCAGCATACTTCCGACTTCACCGAAACCTCTTCCACATCCCCACTTCCACTTTTCACCTCCCGCCAGCGGTTGGTCTACGTGGGCATTCCCCTATATGTCAGTTATCGGCTGTGGGGCGGCAAACGCTTCAACCTCTATGCTGTGGCGGGTGGCACGGTGGAGAAAATGGTGTGGGGGCGCCAAGAAAATGAAGTGCTGACCGACAATGTGCTGCAGAGCCAACCCACGCAAAGCGTCAGCATCAAGCCCTTGCAACTTTCGCTCGACGGCGCTATTGGGGCCGAATATAAATTCAGCAACCGCTTCAGTTTCTATGCCGAACCGGGCCTGGGCTACTATTTCGACAATGGCAGCAGCGTGTCGACCATATACCAAGACCATCCGCTCAACTTCAACCTGAACCTTGGCTTGCGCATTGACTTGCGTCCATAGCAAACCGCTTTTTATGGAATAGTGAAATAAATAGAAAAGCCAACGGATTCTTCCATATAGTGAGCAAATATTGGGTCAGTCGTTTTCTTCGGTGCATCACGGTGCAGTCTCTCCCCTCCCTGGGAGGGAATTGCTGCGCACGATATAGGCTATATGCATCGGTATTATCGACTACCCCTAAATCAATTTGGACGCCCTACTTCTGAGCAGATAAGCGCCTTTCTTCAACGTGTGAGAAAGGTTCGTCCAAAGTGTGGGAAAGGTTCGTCCAAAGTATGAGAAAGGTTCGTCCAAAGTTTGGGAGAGGTTCGCTTGATGGGGAAGATGGAAGTGGATTTCAGGAATGTTAGTGTTTTTTAACATAGAAGAATAATGTATCAAACTAATTCTTTGTACCTTTGCAATTAAAAAACGGACAAAAATGGAGTCAACAACCAACAGATTTTTCCTCGTGAAAATTTTTTCTCTGATATTTTTATATTCATTTGCCCTGTCGAGTGTTTGTTGGGCACAGAGTATGAGCGACCAAGAGGTGCTCAAGATGGCAGTCAAGGAGAAAAATTCGGGTGCTTCCGAGTCTGAGATTGCTGCCCGCCTGATTCAGAAGGGAGCCACGTTGCAGCAGATTCAGCGATTGCGCCAGCAGTATGCAAAGCAGATTTCGCAAAGGGGTATGGACGGCACGGTAGACAATGCGATTACTGATGCGACAGACCGTATGCGGAAAAAGAACGATGTGACGGATGGTGACATTGTTACTGACGCCCAGGAGACAATCCCTGTTGTGGTAGAGGAGACGTTGTCTCCATCTGGCAAGCGTGTGTTTGGCCGCGATATATTTAACAACAAGTCGCTCACTTTTGAGCCTCAGATGAACATTGCCACTCCTCAGAACTATGTGCTGGGTGCTGGTGACCAGTTGATTATCGACATCTACGGTGCCTCCCAGGAAAGTCTTTCGCTGACCATCAGCCCTGATGGTGATATTACCGTTCCCGACTACGGTCCCGTGCATGTCAGCGGCCTGACTGTAGCTGCAGCGCAAAAGCGGATACGGAGCAAGCTTGGAAGTTATTATGCCAGTTCGGAAGTGAAGACGACGTTAGGTCAGACGCGTACCATTATGGTTAACGTTATGGGTGAGGTGAATGTGCCGGGGACATATACACTCTCAGCCTTCGCGACTGTGTTTCACGCCCTGTATCGTGCAGGCGGCATCAGCAGTCTGGGAACCTTGCGCAACATCAAGGTGTTCCGCCAGGGGCGCCAGATTTCAGCGGTAGATGTTTACGAGTTCATTCTGAATGGCCGGCTGGCAGGCAATGTTCGATTAGAGGATAACGATGTGGTTCAGGTTGGTGCGTATGAAAGCATTGTTGAAATCTCCGGTGATGTGAAGCGCCCTATGGCATACGAGATGAGAAGGGACGAAAGTCTGACCACCTTATTGAAATACTGTGGTGGTTTTACTGCGAATGCCTATAAGAAACTGTTATGCGTGCTTCGAAATGAAGACATGAAAACAGTCTATAATGTTGAAGAGTTCGATTTCTCTTCTTTTAAGGTTTCTGATGGCGACCAGGTGATTGTAAGCCCGATTTTGGACCGCTACAAAAATATGGTGGAGGTGAAGGGTGCTGTTTTCCGCCCGGGTATGTATGAGCTGGGTAACAAGGTTTCGACTGTGCGCTCACTTATTGAAATGGCTTCAGGCTTGACTGAGGAAGCTATGACATCGCGTGCTGTTATGCGTCGAATGAAGCCGAATCGCACCCAGGAGGTCATCTCAATCAATATGGAGGCCATTTTGAATGGCAGTGAGGCTGACATCCCATTAAAGAACGAGGATGTCCTGTTTATCCCCACACTGTCGGAGCACCAGAACCTGCGCACGCTCTCTATTGGTGGCGAGGTCATCTTCCCCGGCACGTATGAATATGCAGACAATATGACGATTGAGGACTTGATACTTCAGGCGGGAGGTCTAACCGATGCTGCTTCAACGGTTAAGGTTGATGTGTCGCGTCAGCTTCGTGATGCCAATGCGACAGAAGCGGGCCTTGAGTTGGCTGAGACTATCAGTCTCTCTTTGAAAGATGGCTTTATTTCCGACAATGACAAGAATTTTATTCTTCAGCCATACGATATTGTTGAAGTGCGTAAGAGTCCGGTCTACCAGAAGCCTATCCGTGTCAGTGTAGAGGGTGAGATTGCCTTCCAAGGCAGTTATACGATGGAGAAAAAGAACCAGTGCCTCTCGGATGTAATCAAAGCTGCTGGTGGGGTGATTTCTGGCGGTAATGTTCGCGGCGCCCGATTAGTGCGCAAGATGACCGAAGACGAGAAAGCCCGTTTGCACCAGGTGGTAGAATTGGCCCGGCAGAGTGCCGACGGACGCGATTCTGTGAATCTTGAGAAGATAGGGGCGAGCGATACTTATATAGTAGGTATCCGTCTTGATGAGGCATTGGCGCACCCCGGCTCTACGCAGGACATTGAACTTGTAGATGGCGACCGCCTGATTATTCCCCGCTTCAACCATACTGTGCGTATCAGCGGCGATGTGAATCTGCCTAATACTGTTGCCTACGAGGAGGGTAAAGGCTACAAGTACTATGTAGATCAGTCGGGAGGTTTTGGTAACCGTGCCAAGAAGCGCAATGCCTATATCGTCTATCAGAATGGGACTATGGCCGTTGCGCGTAAGGCCAAGGTGGAACCAGGCTGCGAGATTGTGGTGCCATCGAAGGCTCCTCGCAATCCCAATGCCTTAGGCCAATGGTTAGGCATAGGCACGAGCCTCTCGAGCCTTGCCGCTATGATTGTCGCATTAACAAAGATGTAACCGTTATCATAAGTTTCAGCATAAAAATAGCCTAATAAGGGCGCAGTGGGGATTTTCCGTGGATAGTCCACGACATCACCCATACCGCCTAACCAAAATATCTTAGCGCAACGGAACGTATGTTAAGGAAAAATGTTACCTTTGCACCATGGCAAAGAAACATTCCTCATTCGACTACGAGACATTAGTCCGTTACATGCTTCCTCAGGGCATGCTTGATTACTTCGAGATCACCAAGATTGAAGAAGAAGTCACTGACGAGCAGGACGAGACAGGCACTGTCATCCGTATCCTGCACATCTACCTTGACGAGCGCGATCTCCGCGAGAAGGGTTGGCACGACCTTCAGCCCAATGGTTTCACCGAGCCGCGTCTGTTCAACGACTTCCCGCAGCGTGAGCACAAGGTGCTTCTTCATGTACGTCGCCGCCGCTGGCTGAATAAGGACAGGCGCAACGTTGTCCTTGAAAGCCTGCCCCTTGTGGCAGATGGCACCTGCTACTCTG
>JAGCZA010000092.1 GCA_017960525.1 Prevotella sp. | reverse complement strand
GTGGGTATTGTGGCCAACCAGCCCTCTTGCTACGCCGGCGTGCTCGATGTGAACGCCTCGCGTAAGGGTGCCCGTTTCGTTCGCTTCTGCGACGCTTTCAACATCCCCATCGTGTCGCTCGTCGACGTGCCTGGATTCCTGCCCGGCACAGGCCAGGAGTACAATGCCGTCATCCTGCACGGCGCCCAGTTGCTCTATGCCTACGGTGAGGCTACGGTGCCCAAGATCACCGTCACGCTGCGTAAGTCGTATGGTGGTTCGCACATCGTGATGGGTGCCAAGCAGTTGCACACCGACCTGAACTACGCATGGCCCTCGGCAGAGATTGCCGTGATGGGTGCTGCTGGTGCCGCTGCCGTGCTCTACGCCAAGGAAGCCAAGGCCAAGAAGGAGGCCGGCGAGGACGTGAAAGCCTTCATCGCCGAGAAGGAGGACGAGTACAACGAACTCTTCGCTAACCCCTATCAGGCTGCCAAGTACGGCTACATCGACGATGTCATCGAGCCGCGCAACACCCGCTTCCGCATCTGCCGTGGTCTGGCACAACTCGCCACCAAGCGCGACGCCCTGCCCGCCAAGAAGCACGGTAACATCCCAATGTAAGAGACTATGAAAGCAAATGAAGTTTATGCTGCCATTGCTCTTGCGCTGCACGAGCATCTGGGCAATAATGTACATGATATTGAGCCTGGGTTCATCACCATCAAGGAGCACACCACGCAGTGGAACGGCTACGCCCAGACTATGACCGCACACCCTTAAATTAATATCTATGAACGCATATAAGTATACCATCAACGGAACAAAATATGAGGTTACCGTTGGCGAGATAGTGGATAATAATGTAGTCGTCACTGTCAATGGTGAGGAATACAAAGTAGAGATGGAGCGCGAACCGGAGCCTGAGAAGAAAAAGCCCGTCCTCGGCAAGCCCGCAGAAGTTGCCGAGAAGGCTGAGGGCACAGAGGTTGCCGACAAGGCTTCCGTCAACAAGAACGCTGCCATCAAGGCTCCGCTGCCTGGTGTCATCACCGAAATCAAGGTTGCCGTCGGCGACGAGGTGCAGGCTGGAGACACCGTCATCGTGCTCGAAGCCATGAAGATGGCTAACGCCCTGCAGGCCGAGAAGGCTGGCAAAGTGACCGCGATTTGCGTAAAGGTAGGCGAGACCGTGATGGAAGACGATGCCCTCGTGGTGATTGAGTAACCCTCAGGCTTCTGTCGGCCAGAGCATTACGCATAAAAAGGAAAAGGGAACCTTCACAGGCTCCCTTTTTTTTCCGTTTAAAGAAACGGATTTGGGCAAAGTACGCTTGTCTCGCGACAAACATTCTTTAAAATTAACCTTAATAATCTAATACCATGAAAAACACTTTGCAAAGGTAGGAATATTTTTGTATAATAGTTGTGTTTTGTTACAAGATTATGCAAAGTTTAACATTATTTTTGGGTTTTTGTCCGTTTTTGCATTATCCAACCAACTCTTTGTAGAGTTCGCGCATACCCTCCGATGCACCCTTCATAATCTGTTTCACACCGGAGCCTGCGCTCACGGGTTTGGGGTCAATCAGATAGACAGGCACGCCAGGGCGCACATAGTGCACCAGACCGGCGGCGGGATAGACATTCAGGCTGGTGCCGATGATGATAAAGATGTCGGCCTCCTGGGCCTCTTCGGCAGCCACGCTGATGTTGGGCACGGCCTCGCCGAAGAACACGATGAACGGCCGTAACAGCGAACCGTCACCAGCCTTGGTGCCAGGCTCCACTTCGCAGTTGTCGGGCGTCAGTTCCACCTGGTAGCGCGGGTCGTCGACATCGCGGCTGCTGCACACCTTCATCAGTTCGCCGTGCAGGTGGATAACCTTCGACGAGCCGGCCTGCTCATGCAGATTGTCCACGTTCTGCGTCACCACCGTCACGTCGTATTTCTCCTCTAACTGGGCCACCAGGCGGTGCCCGTCATTAGGCTTCACGCCCCAGCACTTCTTGCGCAGCATGTTGTAGAAGTTGGTCACCAGCGTGGGGTCGGCTTCCCAGCCCTCGTGTGTGGCCACCTGTGCCACAGGGTATTCCTCCCACAGGCCGTCAGCGTCGCGGAAGGTCTTCAGTCCACTCTCCACCGACATTCCTGCTCCAGTCAAAACAACGATTTTCTTCTTCATAGCATTTTGTGTTTTTGTTATTTATTGGGAAATCTCATCTCCTTGCTTGCAAAGTTACAACTTTTTTAGTAAACTACAAATTTTACCTGAACATTCTTTCTCGTTTCCGAATTATTTCGTAATTTTGCACCCGGCTACATAAAAATAGTTATGCACTAAAGAAATGAGCAATAGCGAATGGCTGAATAAATTCTCCGGGCATCTGTTTTGGGATGCAGACCCAGCGCAACTTTCGATGGACGCAAATGCACCATACATCATACAGCGTGTGCTGGAATATGGGCAGATGGACGACTGGAGGCTCATAAATAGGTACTATGGTCTTGACCGTATCGTTAGCGAGTGCAAGCAGTTGCGCACCCTTGACCCTGTCTGTCTTTCGTTTATTTGCAACATTTCCCACACCAACGAAGAGGAATACCGATGCTATCATTTCAGACAGTACAACCCGACACTCTGGAACTCCTGAAAAGTTTGATGCAACTGCCTTTACTCAGAGACATGCGTCTTGTAGGCGGTACTGCATTAGCATTGCAGTATGGTCACAGGAGGTCGGTGGACCTTGGCTTCTTCGGACATACAACTGATGACGCAGGCGAACTGACAGAAGCCATCAGAGATGAATTTGGTCAGGTGCAACTACTCTCTGCTTCAAAGCGTATAAAAGTCTATAACATTCGGAATGTCAAGGTAGATATTGTAAACTATGACTATCCATGGATTGACGATGCCGTAGTGGAAGAGAACATTCGTCTAGCCTCGCCAAAAGATATTGCAGCTATGAAGGTAAACGCCATCATAGGACGTGGCACGAAAAAGGATTTTATCGATATTTATTATTTGCTCCAGCATTTCACTTTTGACGAGCTGTTAAGACTTTATCTCAAGAAGTATCCCGATGGCTCAGAGTATCGGGCATTACTAAGCATGTCCTATTTTGCCGATGCCGACCCACAAGCCCTGCCCTATATGTTCGACGATGTTGGATGGGATACCATAAAGCAGAAAATAAGAAAGGAGCAAGAGGTTTACAACAACAAAAACAACAAGTAGCCCTATACGTGCCGGACACTACATAAAGGGAAAGCGTCACTTGATGCATATTTCTGGAAAGTTCAAAATTTTACCTGAACTTTCTTTCTCATTTCCAAATAATTTCGTAATTTTGCACCCGCATAGCCCGATTAAGTAAAAAATATTCGTATATGCTTGACAGACCTTTAGGGAGAACTTAAACTGCATAAAAAACAGCTATGATAGGTACACGGAACATAACTGATATGTATATGGTCGTCTTGTCGTCACTTAGTAACAGCGACAAGCTCGACCTAATAGTCAAGTTGTCAAATTCTATGCGTAATGAGGCAGACAAGAAGCGTATGCGGCCTAACCTTCGCACCTGCTTCAAGGGTGATTGGAGTGACGTTGATTCAGACAGCCTAAGAAATCATGAGTATCACGGACGAATCACAGAGGCCTGGTAAGACAATGAAACAATATTTGCTTGACACCGATGTCTGCATTGAAATCATCAAGTACAATGAGCGTGTGCTTGACAAGGTTGAGAGTGTAGGCGAGGAGAATTGTTACGTGACGGACATCACCATTGCGGAATTGTTCTATGGTGCCGCTAAGTCAGGACGTGCAGATAACTTTGGCGATGTTGACAAGATTCTTCAGTCATTCGACCTCAAGCCGTTGCTGCCCTCGCTCCGTCTCTATGGTGAGAACAAGGCTCTGCTCGAAGGCCAAGGACAGATGATTGGCGAGTTCGATCTATTGATAGGTTCATGTGCTGTCTATAACGACCTCGTCATGGTGACATCAAATCTTAAACACTTTGACCATATCCCAGACATTCAACTTGAGGACTGGGCACAGAAGTCAAAATATAAGAAACAATAATGTATAACCTTTAAAGAACAAAACTGCCTATGGGCCGAGATAATAATAAAAGGATATAAAGCAGAACGTCCACTTTTGATTCTTGTTCTCAAAAATCGCCAAATAAGAAGAATATATCAAGAGCAGAAGTAGATAGTTCACGCCGTCAGGCGTGGGCGTTTACTCGTTTAAGATATATTGGCGTTTGGCGACGCTTTGAGAACGTAGACGAAGTAAATTGTCCACGTTTTTGTGTATACAGAATCCTCACATATTACAAACTTTAAAACCAATAATTGACCTATGAAACAAAAGACATTCACTTTGACAGGTTTGTTCTTAGCACTTTTTTCACATCCATCAGTAGCACAAGACTATTGGATGATAGAGAATGAAGGAGTGTATTTCAACCTATATTTGGATGATTACACCGCAGAGATTACGGGTAATCCATTTGGCGTTTTAAGCGATATATATATAAATGAGAAGTTCTATTACAATGGAAATGAATTCACGGTTACTTCAGTTGCAAACAGTGCTTTTGAAGGCTGTACTGGTCTTTGGTCTATCTCGTTACCGAAAACGGTTACACGAATTGGTGACTGTGCGTTCAAAGGTTGCTCTTCTCTAACATCATTTTCTATGCCTTCCAATTTAGCATATATTGGTGAATCAGCTTTTCAAGATTGCTCCAATTTGCAATCCTTACACCTTCCCGGTTCACTAAAGTCTATAGGAAGTTCTGCTTTTGCCGACTGCTCGGGTATAACACAACTTACAATTGCCAATGGACTGGAATCTATAGGTTATGCTGCATTCCAAAACTGCAGAGGTATTACATGGACACAATTACCTTCGAGCCTTAAGGAGATTTCTCAGGGGGCATTTTGGGGATGCGGGCTAACTTGGGTCACCATTCCCAAAAATGTCAGTTCAATCGGGGGTGGCTCATTTCAAGGCTGTCCTCTCAGTTCCATAACTGTGGAAGAGGGCAACAGTACGTATGATTCTCGCAATCAATGTTGTGCAATTATTGAAACAGCAACAAACAAACTGGTCACAGGTTGTAAGAATACTATCATACCCAATGATGTTTCATCTATTGGAATGCTTGCATTTGCTGAAGCGTATGATCTTACGTTCATCACAATTCCAGAAAGTGTGACAAGTGTCGGTTTTGCAGCCTTTGCAAGAACAGGGTTGACTTCGATTACAGTTCCTTCAAACGTCACATATATGGAGGATGATATCTTTTGGGGATGCCAATCTTTGTCATCTGTCACGATAAATGCACGTATCAACACTTTGCGATGTTATTTCTTTGGTGATTGTCCATCATTACAAACTGTAAGCCTTCCCTCAAGTTTGGAATCTGTTCAACAATATGCTTTTTCAAATTGCTACTCATTATCAGATATTTACTGTTATGCCCCCCAGGTGCCAAATTCAGATCCTTCTGAAGCATATAGTGTATTTGGAGGGTGTAATCTAAGCAATATAACATTGCATGTGCCGAAAAAGGCTTTAACGAACTACAGGAATACCGCGCCGTGGAATGAGTTTGGTAATTATACAGCTCTACCGTCGACAGAGTATTCGCTTACATACTTAGTAGATGGTGAAGTATATAGGAACTATGAAGTTGAGGCAGGGGAAGTTGTTGTACCTGAAATGCGACCTACACGCGAGGGTTATACATTCTCTGGCTGGAGTGAGATTCCAGAGATTATGCCTGCACATGATGTGACTGTATACGGGAGGTTTATCTGCACAACAGACGGTATTATCTACAACAATAATGAAATGATAAATGACGTGACTTTAAGTTACGCTCGCACCTTCAACGACACCAACTGGCAGGCATTGTATGTTCCGTTTGCGATGTCCTATGATAACTGGAAGAATAACTTCGACGTAGCAGAAATCAACAACTTCCGCGAATACGACGATAATGAGGACGGCATTGTAGATAGGACTACGTTGGAAGTGCTTTATAAGAAATCAGGGAGCACGCTGCCAAACACGCCATATCTGATCCGTGCTAAACAGACGGGAACAAAAACCATTTCATTGGAAAATGCGACACTCTATCCTGCGGAATCTAATTCCATCGACTGTTCGTCATTGAAGACCAAGTACATCTTTACTGGCACATATACAGGAGTGAATGGTCAAGATATGTATAAGAATGGATATTATGCAGTGGAAGATAATGCGTTGTGCAAGGCTTTGTCTTCTGAAAAAACAGTCGGAACATTCCGCTGGTACATGAAACCTGAGAGTCGTACAGGCAACAATGTAGTTACACCGAATCTGGTGTCAATTCAAGTGATTGGTGATGACGATAACAACACGCCTGACAATCCTGCTCCCAATGGCCAGTGTGCCACCCCGTCCATCATAGTCTCAGGCAACAAGATTCGCTTCGAATGTGAGACCCCAGGGGCAGAGTTCACCAGCTACCTAACAACGTCGGAGGAGCTCATGGGCAGCGAAGTGGAGATTTCCAACAAAGACCTTGTCTTTACACTCACCGTCTATGCCACAGCACCCGACTACGACAGGTCGCAGCCCGCCACGATGAAGTTCGTCATAAAGAAGACAGACGTGAACGGCGATGGTCGTGTAGACGTTGCCGACATCGCCACCATCCTCAGCGAGATGGCTGCACAGGCACGGGCTGCCAAAGAAGATGCTACGGAGTAAGAGCGGTTCAGGCGATTGAGAAAGTCAAGCTGAAGGCATTTATACGAATTGCCACCCCAACGGACAATTGCCGTAACCTCTTTGGGCGATTGGTTACGGCAATTGGGCCGATTGCCGTAACCTTTTGAGGCAATTGGTTACGGCAATTTCCGGTTTTTTTCAAGCATTTTTCAAAAAACGGGCGATACCTCACTAAATCTCTCAAACCACCAGTGTTTATCGGTGTTTCAGCGAGTGAGGTATCCACGATACACCTCACTCGCTGAAACACCGATGAGCATAGGGGTTCCGAGCGATTTAGTGAGGTGTCGCCAAAAAATACGAATGTCTTACCAGTTTTTGGTCAGTCAGACAATAAAAGGCGGTGTTTTATGGTTATTAAAGGAAAGGCCCTGGCGTGTTGTCTGGGCTTCAAATCGATTTGGGATATGATGAAGAAGAAGGACTTGAGAACTTACAAGTAACTTAGTAGGCTGCACGCCGTCACGGCGGTGGACAACAACAATATAGGTGTGATTACAGTTTGCCGCCACGGGCTTTGATGCGCTCGTACCAGGCTTCGCGCTCGCGAGTGAGGTCGTAGCCACGACGGACGAGGTAGTTGTTGATGCGGCCCTTGTATTTGCCGAACACCTCGTGCTTCTTCTTGGAACTTTCAGCGTCGATGGCCAACTCGCGTGCCTCTTTCAGCCAGGCCATAATCTGACGTTTCTCCTCGTCGGTGAGTGTGGGAATCATATCGCACTGGGCATCGTAGGTGACGCTGACAACGTTGAAGGTCATCACGTCTTTCACCTTCTCAATCTGCGCGTCGTTGAGATACATCTTCAGAGCGGCCTCCATATCGTAGTGACTGCGGTAGAGGCGGGAGTCACAGCGTTCCTCGGCCCGTTGGCGTGCGTCTTTGCTGCCCATTTGCTTGGCCCAGGCCTCTTTGAGCGAGTCGCGCTCGGCATAGATGTTGTTCAGTTGGAAGTAGCGGTTGCTGATGATGTTGAGCACGTTGCGGCCCTCACGGGTGTAGGTGATACCCAGTTCGTCGGTAGCCTTCTGGGCACGCTTGATGATGGTCTCCACGTAGTCGTGCGGACGACCTGCACTGTCGAGAGCCACCTGTGGCTGCGTCATTGGTACTGAGAACACCTCTTTCAGGTAGCGCACGTTGGCACCGAAGTTCATCTTCACGTTCTTCACCATCGACGTGTCGCGGCTGCGCTCCACGAAGAGCCAACCGCCCCATCCCATTTGGTCAAGCGTCTGGCGTATGAGCAGCATATTGACGGTGCTGTCGTTGGCGAGCCACTTTCCGTCGGAACTGGTGGCGTGGATGGCGCAGATATTGCGGGCACCCAGCCGTTTCAGGTCGGCAGCCACGTCGCGACGGTTCTCCACGGCGGTCTGCACTTTGTAGAAGATGGCGATGCCCTGGCTCTTCACCTCCTTGAGCAATCGGAGGTTTCCGCGTGCGTCGAGGGGGGTGTCTATGCCCACGCGCTTTCCACGCGCCACAGCCGCTTCACCGATGTTGTGCAGACGGCGCACCACCTCGGCACGCTTGGCGCGGTCGGTAGTCCAATCGTTGCCGCAGCCGCCCAAGGGAAGGAACGCCACAGGGGCGCTACCCATACGATCCATCGTATCGAAGCAATCGGCCAAGAGGTCCATATAGTTGTCGCGCTGGGTAAGGTCTTGTCCATAGAAAGCACTCATAGCCATCGCGCCCACCTGAACACCCAGCGAGTCGGCCACGCGGCGGAAGTGGTCGGCCTCGGCGGCCTCGCGCAGTTTATTGTCGAAGGCCGTGCGCTGGCCCAATCCTCCCATATCCAACTCCACGCCGTCGGCATCGAGTTGTCGGGCAAGGTCAAACTGTCCCAGTTTCTGGCGCTTGAGTATCATCCAGTCGCACACACCCACCTGGTAGCGGGGCTGCTGTGCGTCGGCCACGATGGCCGAAAGAGCGGCCAGCAGGGCCACGAAAAGTCTTCTGTTCAGGTTTTTCATTTGCAGTCAGTATTTTGATTCGGCAAAGGTAGCACTAATTATTGACTTCAGAAAGAAAAAGTGCAAAAAAGTTTGGCAATACAAAATTAATGCTTACCTTTGCACCGCTTCGCTGGAGCGTTTCGCTAGTGAAGAGTGAATAATGAAGAGTGAAAAGTGAAGAGTGAATAACGAAATACGATTGAATAATGAAGAAAACGATTGTTGCGCTGACAGCGCTGATGGCCACGACGGCTGCACAGGCCGATGAGGGTATGTGGACGCTCTACAACCTGCCCCAGGCAGTGTATGAACAAATGAAGGGCTACGGTTATGAATTGCCTTACGACAAACTGTATCAGGCCGACGACGCCATTATGAAGGCTGTGGTCAACTTTTCAGGCTACTGCTCTGGCGTGGTGGTCAGTCCTGACGGTCTGGTTTTCACCAACCACCACTGCGGTTTCGAGTCCATCCGCTCGCACTCCACCGTGGAGCACGACTATATGCTGAACGGCTTCTACGCCAAAACCCTGGAGGAGGAACTGCCCAATGAGGATATGTTCGTCTCGTTTATGGTGGAGCAGAAAGACGTGACCGACCAGATACTGGCTTTGGGCGTGAACGGGATGAGCCGCGACCGCAGGACTGAAGTGCTCGACTCCATCGAGAACGCAATGACGAAACAGGTGAGTGAGAAGGACTCCACCCTGCGCTTAGAGTTGCAGCCTTTCTACGAGGGCAACCGCTACTTCGCCACCACCTACCGTGACTTCCACGATCTGCGTCTGGTGTTCGCCATTCCCAAGTCGATGGGCAAGTTCGGCGGAGAGACCGACAACTGGATGTGGCCGCGCCAGACGTGCGACTTCTCTGTGTTCCGCATCTACGCCAACCCGAATACCAACGGCCCCGCCGACTACTCGAAGAACAACGTGCCCTATCATCCCCAGTACTGGGCTCGCGTGTCGGACAAAGGCTATCAGGACGGCTCATTCTCGATGACAATGGGCTACCCCGGCAGTACCTCGCGCTACTTGTCGAGTTTCGGCATAAAGGAACGTTACGAGGAGAATGCCATCCGTGCCCAGGTGCGCGGCGTCAAGCAGGAGGTGATGAAGCGCCACATGGACGCCTCGGAAGCCGTGCGCATCAAGTATGACTCAAAATACGCCCAGAGTTCCAACTACTGGAAGAACTCTCTTGGTATGAACAAATGCATCGACAGCATCGGACTCATCAAGCAGAAGGAGGACTTCGAGGCACAGTTACAGCAATGGGTGAACGAGACAGGACACTATGCGGACCAACTGGATCTGAAGCAACTGAAGCAACTCTACGACCGTCGGATGCGCCTGAGCAAGGCACAAATGTATATCAGAGAGACCTTCCTGCGCACAGACGAACTCTCAGACCGCGCCCGCCGCATCAACAACGGCATACAGCCCAAAGGCCACGGCAAGCGCCAGCACTATGTGTTCAAGGACAACAGCGAGACCTTCGACGCCAGCACCGACTGTGAAATACTGGGAACGCTGCTGAAGAACTACCGCGAGAAGGTCACTGACCCTGCCTATATTCCTGACTTCTACAAAACTATCGACGGGGAGTTTGGCGGCGACTGCCAGAAGTATGCCGACTACTTGTACAAGAAATCTATGCTGATGAAGTCTGGCAAGCGCATCTATACGAACAAGAAGTCGTTCTACAAGGACTTGGGCGTACAGATGGGCGTCGACATCAACGAGATGCTGAGTAATCTGAGGGGCGAGTTCGCCAAGGTGCGCGACAGTATCAACTTGCAGGAACGCTACCTCTGCGCCGCCAAACTGCGTTTGGAGGAAGATATGCCGCACTACAGCGACGCCAACTTCACGATGCGCCTCTCCTACGGCCAAGTGAAACAGTACAACCTGGGCGGACGCCCGTCCGGCTGGCAAACCAAGGCTCCGAGTATGGTGGCGAAGATGAAGAAGGGCGACAGCGTGGAAGACTACAAGGTGGAGCCTGAAATGCTCAGTCTGATGAACGAGGCCGGCCAACTGCCCCTCTGCTTCCTGACCACCAACGACATTACCGGCGGCAACAGCGGCAGCCCGATGTTTGACAGCCAGAACCGCCTCATCGGCCTGGCTTTCGACGGCAACTGGGACTCACTCTCCAGCGACATCTTTTTCGACAAGGATTTGGCACGCTGCATCGGCGTAGACATCCGCTACGTGCTCTTTATGATGGACCGCTGGGGCCACGCCGACCGTCTGCTAAAGGAAATGAATCAGTAGTCAGAAGGGAATGACACTTACGCCCACCATAAAGTTGGCGGTCTTCATATAGGGATTGGTGTGCAGTTCAGCAAAGACAGGGCATTTGATCTCGCCAAGTTTAAAGTGCTTGGTCATACGAGCGGAAGCCCTGACGATGCTGGGGCCGTCGGCATAGAAATACTCCTTTTTCATCAGCGGATAGCCATTCACTTCGCCCACTTGCTTAATGGTATTGGCTCCGGCAAACGGTGTGAAGCCCAGACGGGCATCCCAGTCGATACCAGCCCAGAAGAAGTTTGCGCCTGCCTCAATGTAGGTTGAGAAGGCCCGCTTGCCTTTGCGGGCATCCAGTTCCTGCATATTTTTATACTTGTAGTCATTGCCGAAGATCATCGTGTAAGCCTGAAAAGTAAAGATATGGTAAGTATAGCCGATATTGGCCTCCAGACGGTGACCGCTACGGCGCGGATTGAAAGAGAAATAAAGGTCGTTACCATCGTAGTCAAGGCCCGACTGCCAGTAGTCGGTCAGTCCGAAGTTGAAATTGTCATATTTATATCCCAATGTGACATCAATCTCTTTCGGGTCGTCTCTCCTTAAAGGCGAACTTCCCATCACCTTCAGCGTTGCGTCCATCCAGTTAATCTCTGCTGACGGCTGGACGCAGATGCCTCCCAAATCTGATCCACGCCATAAATAGTTGCTCAGCAAGTCGATTTGCATAGAGGCCTTGGGTTCGTCCTGGGCCATCATATTGGTTGAAGCGACACCCAGTATGGCGAGAGTTGCCAGCACAAATTGTTTCATCGTATTCATTTTTACTAATCAATAAAACGTTTGGTAATATCCTGATAACTGTCTATTCGTCTGTCACGCAGAAATGGCCACCAGCGGCGCACCTGTTCTGAGCGGCCCAAGTCCACGGCCACCACTTTGTTTTCCTCTTCCTGGGCGGATGCCTCGTAGAGCATTTCACCCTGCGGGCCGCAGACAAAGGAACTGCCCCAGAAGAGTTGGGAGCCTTCCTTCCCAACCCTATTGACGGCCACGACGGGCAGGCCATTGGCCACAGCATGGCCGCGCATGACGAGTTGCCAAGCCTGGCGCTGCCGCTGCTGCTCATCGGGCGTGTCGTTGGGGTCGAAGCCTATGGCCGTTGGGTAAATCAGCAAATCAGCCCCTTGCAGGGCCATCAGCCGGGCGGCTTCGGGATACCACTGGTCCCAGCACACCAACAAGCCCAGACGGCCCACGCTGGTCTCGATGGGACGGAACCCCAAGTCACCAGGCGTGAAGTAGAATTTCTCGTAGTAGCACGGGTCATCGGGGATGTGCATCTTGCGGTAGCGGCCTGATATGGAGCCGTCTTTCTCGAAGACGACGGCGGTATTGTGGTACAGCCCGGGCGCACGGCGTTCAAAGAGCGACGATACCAACACCACGCCGCACTCCTTGGCCAATCTTCCATACAGTTCGGTAGACGGGCCGGGGATAGGCTCCGCAAAATCGAAGTTGTCCACATGTTCTGTCTCACAGAAGTAGAGCGTGTTGTGCAGTTCCTGCAGCACCACCAGGTCAGCCCCTTCCGATGCCAACTGTCGCACACCTTTGCAGAGCCGTTCTTTGTTCCGCTCCACATCTGCTATGTTACGCTGTTGTATGATTCCGATATTCATATTGTTAATCTTTTGACTTCTCTTATACAAAGATTACGCCCGCAGGAAACTGCATGGTGCAGCAATGCAGCGAACCGTGCTGTTTGATGAGACTGCGGCAGTCGATGCCCACAATGTCGCGGCCAGGGAAAGCCTGACCGATGATGCGTTTGGCTTCGGCATCGAGGTCGGGCTGGTCGTAGGTGGGCACTAAGACGGCTTCATTGATGACCAGGAAATTGGCGTAGGTGGCAGGCAGACGCTGCCCCTCATTATCGAAAATGGCACGGGGCATGGGCAGCGGCATCAGACGGTAAGGCTGGCCGTCGATGGTGCGGAAAGTGCGAAGTTGCTCCTCCATCAGCCGCAGTTCCTCGTATTGTTCGTCATTCGGGTTGTCGCAGGCTACATACACGATGGTGTCGTCCGGGCAGAAGCGCACCAAGGTGTCGATGTGCCCATCGGTATCGTCGCCCGTCAGTTGGCCGTGGTCTATCCACAGCACACGGTCGGCATAGAGATACGTCTTCAGCCGTTCCTCAATCTCGTCGCGTGTGAGAGGCTGGTTGCGGTGAGGGGCCAGCAGGCATTGGCTCGTGGTCATCACAGTTCCTTTGCCGTCGCTCTCTATCGAGCCGCCCTCCAGCACGAAGTCCAAATGGTCTGCATACTCGCCACACACGACTCCCACGTCGTACAGGCGGCGGTTGATGGCATTGTCGAAGTCAGCCGGGAACTTTTCGCCCCAGCCATTGAACTTGAAATCGAGGAGAAGGGGCGACTGGGAGCCCCCGAGTGTAATGATTCCGAAGAGAAGGGGCGGCTCGTCGCTCACGAGCGTGATAAATCCGTGGTCGCGTGCCCACGTGTCGTTGGTGGGACACACCACGTGGACTATGCCTGGTGCGCCCCCCTCTGGGGCTACAATGAGCAATGGCTCGCGAAGACTAATTTCGCGAGCCATCTGCCTATAAGTGGCTGTCACCTCTTCGAGCATCGGAGCCCAATCGGTGGCGGCGTGGGGCCACGTCAGTTGTACACCGCTCTGTGGCTCCCATTCAGCCGGAAGTCTGTATGTGTGCGCCATCGCCCCACTTACTTGTTCACCTGGAAGCGGGTGTCACCGTCCTTGAAGAAAGCGTTGATCTGCTTGGCGGCGGCGATGCCGGCATTAGTGTTGGCCTCTGCGGTCTGGGCGCCCATCTTCTTCGGGGTGCTGAAATAGCGGCCCTCGAACTTCTGGAAGTCGGCGTTGGCATCGGGCATGATGTCAGTAACGAACTTCAGGTCTGTGCGCTCCTCCATCAACTTGAGCAGACCAGCCTCGTCGATGACCTCCTTGCGGGCGGTGTTCACGAGGATGCCGCCCTTCTTCATCTTGCCGACAAGGGCGTAGTTGATGCTCTGCTTCGTCTCCGGCGTGGCGGGGATGTGCAGGCTGACAACGTCGCACTGCTCGAAAAGGGCGTCCTGGTTGGCCACAGCGTGCACGCCAGCCTTCTCGATGACCTCAGCGGGGCAATAGGCGTCGAAGGCATAGACCTCCATACCGAAGCCCTTGGCGATGCGGGCCACATTGCGGCCTACGTTGCCGAAGGCGAGGATGCCTAGTTTCTTGCCCATCAGTTCAGTACCAGCCTTGCCGTTGTAGAACTGGCGGACGGCAAACACCAGCAGGCCAAAGACCAATTCGGCCACGGCGTTGGCGTTCTGTCCGGGCGTGTTCTCGGCCACCACATTGTGAGCCGTGGCGGCGGCGAGGTCGATGTTGTCGTAACCAGCACCGGCACGCACCACAATCTTCAACTGCTTGGCAGCGTCAAGCACCTCAGCATCAACCTTATCCGAGCGGATAATCAGCGCGTCGGCATCCTTCACAGCGTCGAACAACTGTGCCTTCTCAGTATATTTCTCCAGCAGTGCCAACTCGTTGCCTGCTGACTCAATCTCTTTCCTGATGCCCTCCACAGCAGCGGCTGCGAAAGGCTTCTCTGTTGCTACTAATACTTTCATTTTATTTATTGAACATTGAATATTGACCATTGACCATTATTTCTCCGCGACGTTTTTGGTCGTTTTGATGATTTTGGTGAGAGTCGCTGCGAGTTTTCCACAATCATTATATATAGACTCAAATTGCTTATCATCAATAATGCCAGATTCATGCAGCAACTCCAGCCAATATTCAGTTTCGTTTGCCTCCTTTAGAGCAATGTTTAATTTGTTAATAAAATCCATTCGACTTTGAGCATTGACACTCTCACGAACATTTGCTCCTATACTGGTGCCACTTCGGAGAACCTGTTTCGACAAGACATATATCTGCTTGTCTACTTTTAGGTAGGTATAAAGACGGACTATTCGCAGTGCAAAAGCCTTGCTGTCAATCAATATTTGATTATCCGCCTTCAAATGGTCAATGGTCAATAGTCAATGGTCAATGATTAGCCTCAAACTCCTTCATGCAAGCAACGAGGGCGTTGCAGCCTTCGATGGTCTGGGCATTGTAGCAACTGGCGCGGAAACCGCCGACTGAGCGATGGCCCTTCACGCCGACCATACCCTTCGAGACGGCGAAGTCGAGGAAGTCCTTCTCCAACTCCTTGTACTCGTCGGCCATGACGAAGCAGAGGTTCATCAGCGAGCGGTCCTCCTCCTTGGCAGTACCCACGAACATCTTGTTGCGGTCAATCTCGCCGTAGACAATCTCGGCACGCTGCTTGGCCAGACGATCCATAGCCTCTACGCCACCCTGAGCCTTGATCCAGCGCAGGTTCTCCAGAGCGCAATAGATGGGCACCACGGGAGGTGTGTTGAACATCGAACCTTTATCAACGTGTGTGCGGTAGTCGAGCATGGTGGGAATCTCGCGGGGAGCGCGGCCCAGTTTCTCGTCCTTCAGGATGATGATGGTGACACCGGCCATAGACAGATTCTTCTGGGCACCGGCATAGATGGCATCGTACTTGCTGACATCGACGGGACGGCTCATAAAGTCGCTCGACATATCGGCAATCAGGGGCACGGGAACGTCGAGGTCCTTGCGGATCTCGGTGCCATAAATCGTATTGTTGGTGGTAATGTGCAGATAGTCACAGTCTTCGGGAACCGTCCAACCCTTTGGGATGAAGGTGTAGTTGGCATCAGCCGAACTGGCCACTTCGACAACCTCTCCGAAGAGTTTGGCCTCCTTCAGGGCCTTCTTGGCCCACACACCCGTGTTCAGATAGGCGGCCTTCTTGATGAGGAAGTTGTAGGGAATCATGCAGAACTCCAGACTGGCACCGCCGCCCAGGAAGATCACGCTGTAGCCCTCGGGCACTTGCAGCAGTTCCTTCACCAAGGCGACAGCCTCGTCGACGACGGGCTGGAAGTCCTTTGCACGATGGCTGATCTCCATTAGGGAGAGACCAGAGCCATTGAAGTCTAAACACTGTTGGGCCGTCTTCTCAATGACCTCGCGGGGAAGCATCGACGGCCCGGCATTAAAGTTGTACTTCTTCATACGAAAAAAAAAGATTTGAATATAATGATTATTGCTAGTTCCTCGTTTTGACGGCGCAAAATTACGCTTTTCTTTAGAATTGAGCAAATATTTCAGATTAAAATTTGCAAACACAGGCTTCCAGCCCCTTCTGGCCGTTCAGGAAGGCCTGGGTTTCCATGCGTTTCTTGCCCGCCAGTTGCAGTTCGTCCACACACAGCAGTTCGTCGGCACAAGCAATATAGAGATGCTTCTTGTCCACCACCAGACGGCCAGGTTCGTTTTCGCCAGCAGGCAGGCCCGACAGACTGGTGCGATAGAGTTTGAGCACGGTCTCATAGCCATTGCCGTCGCAGACTGTCGTCCACGCCCCAGGGCTTGGAGACAGGCCGCGCACGAAGTTGTAAACACGACGAGCCTCCTGCCGCCAGTCTATTTGACACGTATCCTTGAATAACTTCGGAGCGGGTTTCAGTTGGCCGTCGGCCACATCAGCCTGTGCCGTAGTGGCAGGACGGCCGTCGGCAGCCACAATTATGTCAAGCGTACTCAGGCACACCTCGGCCCCAAGACGCATCAGGCCGTCATAGACATATTCGACATCAGCATCGGCAGGAATATCGAAAGTGGCCTGCTCAATCATCCGCCCCGTGTCAATCTCGTGGTCAAGGAAGAAAGTGGTCACGCCTGTGCGCGTTTCGCCGTTAATGACAGCCCAGTTGATGGGAGCAGCCCCGCGATACTGTGGCAGCAGCGAGGCGTGGACGTTAAACGTGCCATAGGCGGGCATGGCCCATACCACTTCGGGCAACATACGGAAGGCCACCACCACCTGCAAGTTGGCGCCATAGGAGCGCAACTGCTCCACGAAAGCCGCATCCTTCATCTTCTCCGGCTGGAGCACGGGCAGCCCCACCGACTGTGCATATTGCTTCACAGCCGACGGTTGCAACGTGGAACCATGCCGACCGACGGGCTTGTCAGGCTGCGTCACTACGGCCACCACATTATAATTGTTCTCCACTAGGGTCTTCAGCGTCGCCACAGCAAACTCTGGCGTGCCCATAAACACTATTTTCAAATCACTTTTCTGCATAAGCTTTTCAGATTTGTCTGAGGCCCGGACAACATATCTGGGCCCTTCTTAAATAACCGCTCAACACCGCCTTTTATTGTCTGCCTGACTAAGAACAGGGAAAAAAGTCATAGTGTTGGCTTTATTTTACTCCGTATTACATTGTTAATATCCGCGCAGACGCGTGCAAAGGTAGCAGCGATTCGTTGGTTAGCAGCGATTCGGTTTGGTTGTGAGCCTGCTGCTGGGCCAGCTGTTGCCTTATAAAAGTTCGCCGCCCGGACTGACAGGCGGCGAAGACTATTGAAACCAGGATGAGAGTTGTAGTAACTCGCATCTATGCTGATGATGTGCGTTTAGTATTTCAGGATTTGTCCGGGCTTAAGCTTCACCTTCTGGCTGATTCGGTTCAGCTTGCAGATGGCGCTGATGCTGGTGTGGTGCTTTCGGGCAATGGCGGAGAGGGTCTCGCCCTTCTTCACCTTGTGGTAGTGGGTCTGGCGCTGTGCTGCGCTCTTGTCTGCACCGCCGGGCACTTCAGCATAGTTCAGACCGTCGCCTCCACGGTAGACGCCGCCTGCTCCGCGCAGACGTGTGGCCTGCGACGACTCCTTGTTGTAGGTGGCGCGGCAGAACATCCATTCGTCGGCCACAATGTCCTGGTTCTTGAAGTCGAACATAATGGCGGGGTTGAGGGCCACGCCGCAGAGGCGGGTCTCAAAGTGCAGGTGCGAGCCTGTGCTGCGTCCAGTGTTGCCACCGAGGCCGATGGGTTCGCCTGCACGCACATCCTGGTTCTCGCTGACGAGTTGCTTCGACATGTGGCCGTAGATGGTCTCCAGTCCGTTGGGGTGGCGTATAACCACGTATTTGCCGTAGCCACGGGCTTCATATTTCACGATGCGAACTTTGCCGCTGAATGCTGCGCGGATGGTGTCGCCAATGTAGACTTTAACGTCGAGTCCCTTGTGCTGGCGTCCCCAGCGTGCACCGAAGTTTGAGGTCACCACGCGGCTGGTGGTGGGCATACAGAAGTCGCGAAGGTCGATGCGGAACGAATCGGGCAGAGCTGTGGGCCGGTTGGAATAGATGTTGTCCCAGTCCTCGTAGAGGGTGGCTGCGGGCGACTCCCACACTTCGTTCTTTATCAGTTGCTGCATCATCACCGAGTCTACGGCCTTCATCTTGCGGTCTACAGGGGCCTGGTTGGCCAGGAGGTCCTGTGCGGCTGCGGGGATGACTGCCAGAGAGGCAACAGCGATGAGTACAACTTTCTTCAACTTCTTCAATATCATAGGGCAAATATATCGTTTCAAAATTTCAAAAAAGAAAATGACGGTGCAAAGTTAAGAAAAAAAGTCCGGCCAGCCATAGGCCACGGCGTGCTTTTGTGTTCTTTTAACACTTATGCACTGTTTTTTCAGTTATATTGGAACTCTCCGTGTTCACTTTTGATGGTCAGGCTGCGCGGCCCTTCCTCGATGTGACCCACCACTTGGGCGTCGATATTGAACTTTTGGCTGATGGCGATAACATGGTCGGCGACTTCGGGTCGGACGTAGATTTCCATGCGGTGGCCCATATTGAACACCTGGTACATTTCGCGCCAGTCGGTCTGTGAACAGTCGTGGATAATCTGGAACAGCGGCGGCACGGGGAACATATTGTCCTTGACGACGCGGCAGTTGTCGCCCACAAAGTGGAGCACCTTGGTCTGTGCTCCGCCGGTGCAGTGGACCATCCCGTGGATTTCGGGCCGCAACTCGTCGAGAAGCCGCTTGATGACCGGCGCGTAGGTGCGGGTGGGGGAGAGGACGAGTTGGCCGACGGTGAGTTGCTGGTCGGTACACTTCGCAATTTGCGTAGTAGACGGAACGGGGGCGGTAAGTTCGTGCTTCCCGCTGTAAACGAGGTCGTCGGGCACGGCGTGGTCGTAACTTTCGGGGTACTTCTGCGCCAGGTATTTGGCGAAGACGTCATGGCGGGCGGAGGTGAGGCCGTTGCTGCCCATACCGCCGTTGTAACGGTGCTCGTAGGTGGCCTGTCCGGTTGAACTGAGGCCTACGATGACATCGCCCGGGCGGATGTTGGCATTGTCGATAACGTCGGCGCGGCGCATGCGGCAGGTGACGGTCGAGTCGACGATGATGGTGCGCACGAGGTCGCCCACGTCGGCAGTCTCTCCGCCTGTCGGCCAGATGCCGATGCCCATGCTGCGCAGTTCGGCCAGCAGTTCGTCGGTGCCGTTGATGATGGCCGATATGACTTCGCCGGGAATGAGCAACTTGTTGCGCCCTATAGTGCTGGATACGAGTATGTTATCTGTAGCACCCACGCAGAGCAAGTCGTCGGTGTTCATCACGATGGCATCCTGTGCGATGCCCTTCCAAACGGAGAGGTCGCCCGTCTCGCGCCAGTACGTATAGGCGAGCGAAGACTTGGTGCCGGCACCGTCGGCGTGCATAATGTTGCAGTAGTCCGGGTCGCCGCCCAGGATGTCGGGGATAATCTTGCAGAAGGCCTGCGGGAACAGTCCTTTGTCAATATTCTTGATGGCGGCGTGCACATCCTCTTTGGCTGCTGAGACGCCGCGCTGCATATATCGGTTGTCCATTGTTTATTCTTGTGTTTGGGGTAACCATTTTCTGAAGCCCCACTCCTTGATGGCGCTCCAGTCGGGCGTGTTGATACGCTTCAGCGTGAAGTCCTCGAAGACGTTGGTCCTGACGAACATGTGTCCTTTAAGCTCGCTCTCGGTGCACGTGATGTCCTGTAGTTCATAGTCATGATGATAGGGGTCGTAACCGTCGTTGAGGTAGATGTACAAGTAGGATCCTGAATTCCATTTATCCCAGAACCGGATAGTGTCGGCCAAGTAGGTACCCCACGGGGCGTCGTCGTACTCCTCCTTGATGAAGGCCCTGTTTTCCACCGTCATGCCGGTGTTGTAGGCAGGATCTACGTCGAAGGTGATGACCACGTTCTTTGGATAGTACTTCTTACCCTGGTATTCGCGTTCTATGTAGATTTTTCCCTCGAAAGATGTCTGGTGCCATGTGGGCATCAGCTCGTTGTAGCCCCAGAATTGCACGCTGCTCAGGTCGGGTTGTGTGCTTTTGGTGAACTTGAAGTCTTGGTCAGGGCCGTCGTTGAGATTGCACTTTCCGTTGAAGTTGCTGCCGTCGATGTGGTAGGATATTGTTGAGAACTTGTCATGGGTCTCCTGGTAATGTACCTGTATACCCACGTCGCCGTTCTGTCGTGTCCACGTTTGCCATTGTGTGTGGTGGTAGGACATGGGCAACTTTGTGTTGTCGTAATACTCTACTGCATAGCCGTCGCCAACAGTGGCGTTTTCGCGTTCTTGAATGAAATAGAAGACGGTCTTCGTGGTGCGCAGCGTCTGCCCGTTGAAAGTGCGGGTGAAAAGTTGGTCGGTGGTCTGCCACGTTCCACTCAAAGAAAGGGCAACTTCCTCCTCTTCATCGCAAGACACGAACAAGGCTGAAGTCATCAGAATTGTAAATGCAGCATAAATGAATTTAATACTTTTCATATCAAGGGAATGTTTAGTTTGTCGTTAATTTGTTGAAATAAATTACCATTTGCGCGAGGCGCCGCCGCCGCTGAAACTGCCGCCGCTGTAGCCGCTACGGCGGCTCGAACCGCCGCCACTCGACCAGGACGACGAGCCGCTACTGCGTCTCCAGGATGACGAAGAACTGCTCGATGACGAACTGCTTGACGCTGAACTCCTTGACGACGTCGGACTGTCGTTGGTGAACGGGGACGTGTAGACTGGCCGGGGCCTCACGCGGTCGTTGTTCCACGGGCCTTGCAGCAGTCCCAGTGGCTTCAGTTTTGCCAGTTTGTCTTCGTAGAGTTGCCAGATGAAAATGAGTGCCACCAGCCAGACAAGCGAGAAGCCGATCATCACCGTCAGAATGGTGAAAAAGACATCCTCGGCGGTGGTCTCTTCTTCTGCTTCTTCCGGCTCTTCCATCATTGGCATAGGCCTCTTGGACATATAGGCATAGATGGCTTTTGCCAGGCTGACCACGCCCTCGTTGGGCCTGTTGACCCTCATATAGGGCATCAGATAGACATCGAGCAACTGTCCGCACGCCAAGTCGGTCAGGTCGGTCTCCAGATTGCTGCCCGGCGAGAGGTTCAGGTCGTGGTCCTCGTAGGCCAGCACGAACATCAGCCCTCGGTTGTCCTTGCCCACACCGTACTTGTTGCCGACATCCTGAGCCAGGCGGAAGGCATCGCCGCCCTCCACGTGGTTCACCACGATGAAGGCCGACTCGATACCCAGACTGTCGTCCAGCCGCTGCAAGTAGAGGTTGATGGTGTCGACGGCAGCCTGCGTCAGGATGCTGTCGGGGTTCGACACATACTGGTAGCCGTCGGTGACATGGGGCATGGGGATGGTATTGGCACTCCAGTATCGCGAGGGGCTGTAGTCTACATCGTAGGCAGACAGAGTGCCCAGTCCGAAGGCAGCCCACAGGGCGGCAAACACCAAGGGCAGCGCTGCTATGGCCTTCCACAGCCATTCAGGGATGCGGCGCTTGATGGCATAGGCCTCACGCAGCCTGTCACACTCGTCCTTTTCGGCCTTCAGACATGCGGCCATCATATTGCCCTCCCTGGCTATAAAATCGGGCTTCAGAGCATCGAGTTTTGCCTGTTGCTCGTTCTCAATCGTCGTGGCGGCAGGCACTTCAGGCGACAGGAGGGTTTTGACCTTATTCTCGTATGTCTTCTTGATGGGGTCGCTCAGGGCCTTGTACTCCTGGACGAGCATCTCGCGCTCTTTGCGGAAGGGGCTGCGCACCTTTTCCAAGGACATCTCAGCCTTTTTCACCACTTTGTCGGGAGTCTTGCCATTGTACGTCCTGTAGGTGAGTATCGCCACGCCCGCGATGGGGAGGACGAACAGCGCACACCAGTTCGTCAGTTCGGTAGAGCCGTAGGCAGTGCCTAAATAGGACGCGATGCTAATGGCCATAAGGGCCATGATGATGCCCAAACAGCCCAGTCCGCAGCCTTTCAGCGAGTTGTCCTTTTCCTTGTCTTGTGACATGAGTGAAGGGTTTAGTCTTCGTCGAGTTCGCTGAAGTCGGTCGTTTCTTCCTCCGTGTTGGCTGGAGCCTCATAGCGGTACATGGGGCCGAAGCCGAAGAGGCTGGCGATGACTACTGTGGGGAACGTGCGCGACTGTTTCATATAGTCCTCTACGGCAAGGTTGTACTTGCGGCGCACCTCACCCAGGCGGTTCACCGACCCTTCCAACTGGTCCATGGCCTTGGTGAAGTGCTCGTTGCCCTTCAGTTCGGGGTAGTCGGCTTCGTGGATGACCATCAGGCGGCCCATTGCCCGCTCCAGTTCACCCTGTGCTGCCGACCAGGCTGCCATCTGCTCAGGTGTGCAGTTGGTGGGGTCAATGACCGTCTGTGTGGCTTTTGCGCGAGCGGCCACCATGTTCTCCACGGCCTCCTGGTTCATCTTCTTGGCACTGCGCAGAATCTTCACCAGCGAGTTCAGTTCCTGCTGGTTGCGCTTCAGAATGACGTCGATGTTCGACCATTCCGTCTTTGCCTTTTCCTGTTTGGTTACCAATGTGTTGTAACTGCTCATCAGCCATGCGCCGATGACGATGATGCCCACCACAATGACGCCCAGGCATCCCAGTCCGAAAATCTTGTTGTTCATATTTATTATGGTTTTATGAAGTTTCACAATTTATGATTCAGTCTTTCCCGTTCCAGAACTCCCACGAGGCGAAGGCTTGCAGGAGCAGCATCTCCAGCCCGTTCTTCACCTGGGCGCCATATTCGGCACCGCGCTTCATAAAGAGTGTTTCGTCGGGGTTGTATATCAGATCGTAGAGCAGGTTGTGCTCGTCCATCGCCTCGTAGGGCAGGGGAGGGCACTCCTCTGTCTTCGGGAACATGCCCACGGGGGTGCAGTTCACGATGACATTATACTCGCGCACCACGTCGGGGGTTATGTCGCGATAGCAAACAGTGTCGGGCTTCTCGTAGCGGCTGACGAAAACCGTCTCCAGCCCAAGCGAGCGCAGACCGTAGTTGATGGCTTTCGAGGCGCCCCCTGTTCCCAGTATAAGTGCCTTCTGGTGATGGGCTTCGAGCATTGGCTCGATGCTCTGCGTGAAGCCAATGACATCGCTGTTGAAGCCCTTCATCTTCACCTTCCCTCCGTCGTGGGTCACGCGGATGACGTTCACCGCGCCGATGGCACGGGCCTCAGGACTCAACTGGTCCAGATACTCAATCACTTTTTCCTTGTAGGGGATGGTGACATTGAGACCCTTCAGTTCCGGGTTTGCGCTGACCACCTCCATCACCATTTCGATGGAGGGAATCTCAAAGTTAATGTACTTGGCATTGATGCCTTCGTCGGCAAACTTCTGGTTGAAGTAACTTACCGAGAACGAGTGCCCCAGCGGGTAACCGATTAATCCATACTTATCCATAACACTAATACCTATTTTGTTGCGAAATACATTGTGCAGATGCCGAAGGTGAGTCTCTGGAACGAGGTCTCGCTGAAACCGGCTTTCTTGAGAATCTCCATCATACGCTCACCCTGCGGGAACGCCTCGATGGTCTTTGTCAGATAACTGTAGGCGCTCTGGTCCTTCGAGATGAGCCGTCCGTAGACGGGCAGCACCGTGTGGCTGTAAACGTGGAACAGTTGCTTCATAGGGAAACTGACGGGTGTCGTCAGTTCGACGATGCTCAGGTGTCCGCCCTTTTTCAGCACGCGGCACATTTCCCTGAGTCCTTGGTCCAGGTCGGCGAAGTTGCGGATGCCGAAAGCGGCCGTCACCGCATCGAATGTCCCCTCTTTGTATGACAGGTTCAGGCAGTCTTCTTTCTCAAACGTGATAACGTCCTGAAGACCAAGTTGCTGCACCTTTTCGCGCCCCACGGCCATCATACCCTCGCTGATGTCGGCCCCGATGAGTCGTTGCGGCTTGAGCATCTGTGCAGCCAGGATGGCGAAGTCGCCTGTGCCTGTGGCGATGTCGAGCACTGTCTGCGGCTTGTAGGCCGCCAGTTGCCCGATGGCCTTGCGCCGCCATCCCCGGTCTATGTCCCAGGAGAGCCGGTGGTTCAGCGTGTCGTAGGTCGGGGCGATGTTGTCGAACATCGCTTCCACCTGGGCGGCTTTCCCGCCGCCGGCATCGTAGGGCTTTATCGTCTCCTGCTGGTACATCTTCATTAGCCCCCTAAGTTAGGGGGTTGGGGGTCTGAACAAGCGCAGACTCCTAGAAAACAAAATAAAGGTCTGATAAACGCTTGTTCAGACCCCCATCCCCCTAACTTAGGGGGCAAGTGTTATGGATAAGTATGGATTAATTGGCTACCCGTTGGGACATTCGTTTTCGGTGAACTACTTCAACCAGAAGTTTGCCGACGAAGGCATTAATGCCAAGTACATCAACTTTGAGATTCCCACCGTCGACCAGATTATCGAGGTGGTCTCCGCCAATCCCGAGCTGAAGGGACTCAACGTCACCATCCCCT
>JAGCZA010000091.1 GCA_017960525.1 Prevotella sp. | reverse complement strand
TCCGTCGTTTACCGGCATCCGCGTGGTGCAACTACTCTGATGGGTATTAAAACAAGGTACTGCATTTTTTACTCATTTCGTCTGCAATTTGTCGGAAAGCGATGCCCCAATTGCCGTAATGTCTTACTGAAATTGCCGTAACCTTTTGGGGGAATTGCCGTAATGTGTTCTCCTAATTGCCGTAATGTGTTTGTCACTTAAAGGAGGGGAGCGAACCATCGTCATCACAATTCTGATTCTATAGAGGTATGTTCTATAAATTGAAGAAACGACGCGCAGCCGCTCCCCTCCCATCAAGGGGAGGGGCAGGGGTGGGGTCTGTATTATCCTGTTTCAGAGAAAGATACTGACCCCACCCCCAACCACACCCCTACAAGGGGAGGGGAGTTGCTGCACATACAGTCGGCGGTAACCCTTCCCCTACAAGGGAGGGGAGCGGCTCCACACACTTTAGCGAATTAATAGAAATCATCTAGAAATAATGCGAATTACGGTAATTCGTTTCAGAACCGCGTCCGGTAGTAGTCGCCGAAGTCCTTGCAATTGGGGGGCAGATGGTGGCGCTCCAGGTGGGGCAGCACCTGCTGGAGTTGGAGGAAGAGGCGCTCGCCGGGGGCGTCGCGGTCGGGGTACATGTGGAAACGGGTTGAGCGGTCGGAGGCGAGCGACGAGAGCAGTTCGGCGTCCTTCTTGCCCAGGAGCGTGGCCGAGGGGATGGCGATGGCCTTGTGGCCGGCTGAGAGCATGGCCCAGCAGTCGGAGCAGCCCTCGGTGATGTAGAGCGGCTCGCCCGTGTGCAGGCGGTTCAGCACAGGCAGATTGTAGATGCCGCACTCGGCGCCGGCAGGGAAGCGGAAACGGGGCAGGGCGCCCTTCACCAGGTTGCGGTTCTGGATGCCCACCAGATGGCCGTCGCGGTCGAAATAGGGTGTCTGCAACCAACTGACGCCCCGCCTGTCGCGCCACGACGTGAGGCGGCACCAGCGCACCACACGAGGGTCCAGCCGCCGCTCGTCGTAGAGGAACTGCCGCGCTTCGGGCGAGAGCCAGGGGTGCTCGAAATAGCGGGTGTAGCGCGAGGCGTCGAAGGCTCTGCTTTCGCCTTCCGAAGAAGAAGCCCCCCTTTCGCTCCCCGAACTTTCGCCCCCCAAAGACGAGCCTCCCAGCCATCGGCAGGCTTCGAGGAACCCCACGTTGAGGAACCTCATCACCAAGTCAATCGTGCCGCCGCTTGCCCCGCACACGAAGCAGCGGAACGTGTTCCTTCTGACCGAGAACGACAGCGAGGCGTGGTGGTCGTCGTGGAAGGGGCAGAGTGCCTTGTGCAGCCTCACCTGGAGGCCAAGCCGCTCCGCGACCCTCTCGATAGGAAGGTCGCGAAGCATTTGAAGTTCTTGCTTGTCCATCTGTTTTTTTCACAATTTAGTTTCACAAATTCCATACCGCCCCTACACCTGGCTTTTCAGGTAATTTTCGGTTTTGGTGTAGAGGCCCGTCTGGGCAGAGTAGGTGATGAACCCTCGGTTCTTCCAGACGTTGAGTTGATGCTTGGTTCCCTTCTTGCTCTTGCCAAGCTCATAGCGCAAGGCCTCCAGCCGCTGCTCATTGAAAGACCTTTCAAGGCTGTCGAGCATATTCTTCGGGCCGCCCTTCTTCACATCGTCCGACTGGGCATCGGCCTCCTTGAACATATCGCCAAAGACCCTGACTTTCGACCACAGGTCGTAATAGCAGAACCACACCATATACTCACCGATGGAGCGCGTGTACGCCTGGCCGTTCAGAATCCAGAGCGTAGCAGCCTTTTTCCAGGCGGCAAAGATGCTTCGGTGTGACAGTTCAAAGAGCATATCGTCGTCGGCAAGGTCAGACAGACGGGCCATCTCCTCGGCCAGTTGGTCAGCAATCTTGTTCAACGGCTTCACCACGAAGCGACCCTTACAGTTATCCAGTCGCAGGATGTATTCGTCGAGCCTGGCAAGAAAATCCTCGTCGTATGTCCCCTGGCGGGGAATCTTGCCCTTGCGCTCACCGCGAGCCTTGTAGGCAAAAGGAATACGTCCGAAGAAACCATTCGTCAAGTCCTTCTTATAGAACGCGCGGGCGGCATCAGGTGTCGAACTGAACGTGATGTTGACCCTGAGAATAGGGTTGCCCGTCACGCCGTCGGCCGTGGCACGAAGGGCTCCCGCACGCTGGCGGTCGTAGATGTTACGGATGGTTTGGCTCACCTGGCGGTGTCCGCCACAAATCTTGTCGGCCTGCTCCACTTCCGGTAGGTTCAGATACATTGTGCGGCCCCCCAGTTTCTCCAACGCCATTGCATTCTGGATGAAGGCCGGGTTGGTAAGGTCGGCAGGCGGGAACCAGAAACTGACGTCCGGGCGCTCGGGCTTCTCCTTGTTGGCCCCCTTGGTCTTCACCTGCCGTTGCCAGTCGACAAGTTTCTTGTACTCCGTCTCATCATGGTCACGAAACGAGCGTTGGACAGCCTCTACAAGATGAGTCAGTTGGGCCTTTCCAATGCCTGAAGGGCCTATCAAATGACCCATCTGGCCGCAAAGTTCATAGTATTTGTTGTCGCAATACATGAATTCCACATCGGCCAAGTGAGCCGCAAGAGCAGGAAAGGCCATCGGAACAAGCGGTTCGCGCATATCCTTAGACGCCTGTGAGAGCAGAAGTTTGCAAAATTCCGTACCCTTTGAGGGGCTGGGCATCGCCGGAGCGGTGCTGCTGAAAATGTCGTAATTCATTGTCTATTAATGTTTTAAACGTTTCATAATACTCTGAAAAAGGTTCTCACAGTCTCAGTCTCAGAGTCTCAATCAGGTAAAATGCCACCCCCACACATCTCCATTATATTCATATATATCTGAATAACAGTAAGTTATAAAGCATAAAAAGGAGGGTTTCGGATATAACTGTGACCTTTTTTTCTAACTGAGACTGAGATTTGAGACTGCCTGCCGCCTATCTCCCTATAAGCCGTGTGAACGCCAGGCGAAGTTCGCGGTACACCTCGAGGGCGTAGCGGTCAATGGTGAACCCCTTGCCCATCTTCATCTCCTTGAAGTTCGGGTGGTACGAGCCGTCGTCCCTGAGAGTGACCGTAATGTATTCACCCTCAAACACATGCGGATTGCGCTTGCTCTTTGCGGCAGCCATCTCAACAAAAGTGAAATGGGCGTCGCGGCAGAAGAAATCGTCGACCACAGCATCCGAGTCGCGGCGCAGCCGCCCCGAATACCCCTTCCCCGTCTGCATCCGCTCGTCGCGGCAGAGGAAAGTCTTGAGGTCCACACCCAGTTCCGTGTTGCGGTTCCAACTCTCACGGTCGGCCGCCCTTGAAAAAATGTTCTTTGCTTCCATAGTTGTATGATTGTATTTTGGAAGTGAACATCTGTAGCGTTTCCAGTCCTATGGCCAGATGCTTACCGAGACTGGCGGGAGCCACGCTTGCGGCTTCATTCCCTTGGAATCCGATGCAAAGGTACGACTATTCCTGCAGCCCTGCCAGCGTTTAGGGGAAATCCCAGGAATGGCAAAGCCTGGCGACGGAATGGCTCGAAAGGCCACCATTCAGGAAATCGGAATGGCATGGTGTGGAGATTGAACGGAATCGTCTGCTTTTCTTGCTATGCCGTTTCCATTCAATGATTTTTGTGGAGATTGGAGCAGACGAGGGATGGCTCACCCCGTTTCAGGCATAAAAAAAACGGAATGGCTCAACAGAAAGCCATTCCGAAAACAAGGGTTAAAAAATGCTAAACAATCAAAGGCCCCTACTTTTCCGCACCACAGACCCGGCCGAATTTGACTTCAAAGCATGCCACATCAAGCTTGCGCTGACGCTCATCATCGCCCACGTCCTTCCTTCTGGTGAAGATGGTGTTCCAAGCAGGCCACGTGTGCTGGCCGCGATAGCAAGGCACCAGATATTTCTCATAGAATTCACGCTCGTTGTCGTGATGGTTCTTCGTGCTGGGCAGCACGCCGCACCATCTGATGAGCTGAACAATGCCAAGAGGCTCAAACTGGCCAGACGGCTTCGCCTCCAGCAAATCGTCGAGGCCGGACAAAGCTTTCCTCACACGCAGCACCTTTTCAAAGTCAAAACCAAGCAAGCGTTTCTCCAAAGGGGTAATGTCAGACTGGAGAGACTTCAGGGTCGAGTCGACTATCACATAACGGGCAAATTGAGACGAAGAGGGGCCGTGGAAGTTGTCGTTGATGAAATCATCACGGGTCTCATAGTCCAGCATCTTTTTGTAGAGAGCATTGTCGGCGCAGATATTGCCCTCGCGGCAGTAGTCGTCGATTGACTCCTGGTTGCGCTCCTCCTCTTCCCGGTATTGCTTCTCGTAGAGCTGCTTCTTGCGCTCCGGGTCATTGTTGATTTCCTCTTCCCGGGCCATCACGTCGCGGCACATGTGCTCGCCATCCTCCATGTGGCTGACAATGAAATCAAGTTCAGTCTTTAAGTCGTAGACGAGCGTGCCATAGGAGGCAGGCCCCCACAAGTCGGGCTCGTAAGGCTTTTGCGTCAGGTAAGAAGCTTTGTAGACGCTTTGCTCATCGCCAGGCGGCACAGCCTTCTTGTTGAATCTGGGCGAAGTGAGCTCAAGCATGTCCGACCAACGCTTGCATTGGCTTCTCGTCCGGTTCTGAAGACCCTCGGTCGTCCCGAAATGATAAGTGTTCTTTGCGGCATACAAACTGTTATAGTCCTCAGCATAGTCAGACAAATGGTACAACTCTGTGTCCAATGTGCTGCGGCTGTCACGAAAGTACTTTATTTTCTCCAACATCTGCTCTTTGGTAGGCTTCTTGGACTGAATACCCGCAATCAACTGCTCTATGCTGGGGTCCTGCATAGAATCCCAAACCTCCTGAAAACCATCTTTTGTCGGTGCAAAACTTTTTCTATAGTTGCTCATATAAAGGATTTTTTAGTAATTTCGCCTGCTCAAAATTGCATATACGCTTATTTTTCACGAGAATCCTGAAATATGGGCACTTCCCATTTACGCATAAATCCTTTCCGTCATCACCTTTGCGAAATCGGACTATTTCGAATTGGTCTGGATTGTATTTATGCAGGAAAGTAATTGGTACACCCATTAAGCCACTAAAATCGTTCGGGATGTCATTGGTCTTATTGATATTGATGCCATCGCAATTATCATATTTGGGATATACTGCCTCGTTGCCGTGATATACTTTAGTGAGTTCAATATCTTTATGCCGCTGGTCAAGTTCCAAGTTTGTAAGCCAAAGACAGCCATTTGTGGAAATGATTTTTTGCCCTTCGTTATTTATACTTACTTCTGTACCGTATTGGTCGTAATTGTCTGGCACGATGAACCCCGAAATTCCACGCCCAAGATTGACCCCAAGCCATGCTTTGCCGATTTGAATCAACTCGAATATTTCTTTATACGTGATGGCATTTACATTTCCAATAATGAGGAACTGTTTGTCGTGTCTTACAATTTGTGAAACGAACTCCCTAAATAAAGAGAACGGTGGATTTGTGACAACTACGTCAGCCTGCTTGAGCAGTTCTATGCACTCTGCACTCCTGAAATCGCCACTACCCTTAAAATAATTAATCTTATCGGGATTGAAATGGTTGCCATCTTCACCACTATATTCACACCAGAATCCCTTCTCAACTTCTTGATTAAGAAACAAATCAAAGACCTCCTCTCTATAACAAGAAGCTATCAATTTCTTAAGTCCCAACTCATGAAAATGTATAACAAAGAATCGATAGAAATTGCTGATTCGGGGGTCATCGCAATTGCAATAAACCACTTTGCCGGCAAAGCTGTTGGGGTAGTACTGCAACTCTCTTTCTATATCACATAATTGTGTATAGAACTCATCGCTTTTCGATTTTTTTGCTTTCCGCAGTAATTGGTTTGTCGCGTTTCTTGCCATATCAATACTATTTTGTCTGATTGAACAAATCACTCCACAATACTTGAAGTGAAGTGTTTGCTATTTCGAGCATCACACTAAACATATCGTTGACGTTCCAGCTCTCGCCCTTGCCCTGAGTATATATAGAAGCTGCCTGAAGCATAATGGTCTTATCAATATGCTTTACAAATTTGTTCTTACATAAGTTCGTGTTGATAGGCATCCCATAATTGGCTGCTGTCAAACGGTCAAGCCTATTCAGCATACCGGAATTGTATTCCAAGGTAACAACCCTTCCATCAGGGCGTGTTACTGTGATTGTCTCTGTCAGGAAGTTAGAACCTTCAAGGAACAAAGCGTATGGAAAGTGTGACTCTGCCAACATGAAATTTGCAATCTCAGAAATATTCTTGTGAGACCTTTCGATAGCATTGCCCGCAGCCATTAAATCCTGATCATTGTTCTTTCCTACTAGCTTTCCTTGTCTGATGTTTTCTATATCTTTTCCTTGAACCTTAGCTTCTGAGACCGGTACAACACGCCATTTTTCATTATCGTCCTGTACTTCTATAATACCGCCATCTGGAATTATACTGGCATTTTCAACAAACAATGTTTGTCCCAAACCAGGATCCACCTTCTGGAGCGCATCATTAATTTCTTTCTTTGTAATGCTCGTTCTATATCTGAATGTTAGCTGAGGATAATCTTTCTTCAACTGTTCAAAAACAGCTGTTTGGATATTGCCAACGGTTGTATCATGAAGTTTGGCTTCTGTGCCAAATATACTGATTACTCCATGCCCTGCTTTCTGCCGGGTAGTTAATCTTGAGGACTGAATTTTCTTTGCCATTTTTTTTGCTTTTTTGAATTAATGAAATCACTCAAAGGTCGCACTTTTGCCCTGAAAGTGTTTGTTTGCAATCCGTTTGCAAATATAGGCAGTTTTTCGGAGACCGCCAAATATTTCTTGGAGTTTTTCTGTTATTTTATCGAAATTATCACGAAAATAATTGCGAAAATATTTGCGTATTCCAGATTTTTTTCGTACCTTTGCAATTGTAATCAGAGCGCTGGTTTATAGCGGGATGCGGCAGCCCGGATGTAGTCTGCCGACAAGAATCTAATACCATAAAAAACACAACAAACAGAGTTATGGCTACAAGTAAACTTCAGATGCAG
>JAGCZA010000090.1 GCA_017960525.1 Prevotella sp. | reverse complement strand
TTTATGCAAAGATAACAAAAGTATTAATACTGTAAAAACAATTAACTCTTTTTGTCACTTGATTTCAAAAATTGCTCCTGTTTTAACTTCAAAGTCATTCTTAATGGTTACCTGTTCGTGCGGATTTGCAATTCGCACGCCCTGAGTATCAGCATTTGCAATGCGTAATAGGCTGGTTGTTCGGGGAACGGCTCCTGCCTTTCCTTATTTCACCACCCGCTTGCGGCCCTGCTGGATATAGATGCCGGGGCGGGGCGTGCCAGTAACGCTGCGGCCCTGGAGGTCGCGAAATTCAGAGTTGTCTGTTGGATATGCGTCATTTGCGCTGGATATACTGTTCGTTTCCGGTATGTAGGATATCCATTCTTCTGGCGAGGTAGACTGAAACACACGCTTTCCGTCCCTTTCAATCCAAAGTACCTTTCTGTAGATTAATCCAGGCAAAATAACAACCGGTTCCTTGTATCCAAGCAGACTTTTGAAGCGGTTTAATTGCGTGATGTTTCCTATTCGGCAGATGGTTGTACTTGAACGCTGACTGATGTATTGATACGTATTGCCTTCAATAGTTACCGTCTCACTCATTAACGGATTCAGCTTTTCTGTGCATAAAACTGGGCCGTTTTCGCTCTCTTTCAGATATTCTGTGCGCAGAGGCGTTTCTATATCCCAATTAAAGTCATATAGTTTTATTTCGTTACTGTATTCTTTGGCCAGCAGCCACACGCAGTTATCGGCCTCACGGATGAAATAATCTTCCGTAACGCCATCTTTCAGTATTTGTTTATACAATATGCCGTTTATCTGTATGTCTGCCCCCACTTCGTATGTCACAGCACTCGTGGAGTCGAAAGGCATATCACGTTCCACCATCGCTTCTTTCCACACCATCCCTGTCGGGAACATCAACTTGTTTTCTTGAGCATTTGAGCCAAGAAACAAAGCAAATATGCTTGTAATTAAAAATATTATTCTTTTCATTCTTTTTACTATTTTTAAATAGATGGTCAAAGTTTCTTTAATGTCGGCGCAAAGATACGAATAATTATTTAAAAACTGTTGTTAGAAGTGTTAAATTATAATTCACACCCTTCTGGACGAGTCTCAAATGTAGAACCTACTGGACAATAGAACCCAGACCCAATAGTTATCTCTGGGGCATCAAATATGACATTTACGTCTTGCGGTATTACAAAATTTTGAGAAGTTGTAATACTGCTCTCTGCCTTTTGAAGAATTAAATTAGAATAGTCTCCTTGGGGGAATGAATTTAGTTGAAGATGGGGAACGCAATAGTCGCTTACCTGGTGCTTTAAATAAATAGTCGGATCGCCAAGTAATGTCATTCCATAACTCCAACTAATTCTATCATTAAGACTTAAATATCCGTCAAAAGATTTCCACCATTCTAAAAAAGCTTTTCCTATATGCTGATTTGACAAATTGGAATAAAAGCTATATGTTCCCTTCATTCCCCCCGTTTTAGTCGTACCAACTACAGCAAGCGTCTGGCCATTGTTGAAGAGATATGCACCTCCTAAATAACAAGAATTGCTTGCCAGCCAATTACAGGCAGAACAGCAAAATAGGTTATATGCATAATTGCTAGAATCCACGTTTTTTATTGTCGACGCATAAACATCTCCACTACCTATTTCATGGCTTATTGGAGTTGAATGTGCAGCTAACTGTGTGAATCCATAACCGCCATAATTTATTCTATCAAGGTAATCAATTGGTGAAAGAGTGGAAGTTCCGTATCTGATATCATCAACATAGTATGTAGAGAAAATGGTGGAAAGCTCACTAGCATCAAAAATATCTGTCCAGTCATGGTTTATATAGTTTAATACTTTGTAGTTATTGTGAAATGATGATTTCCACCAATAATTATGTGATTTTTGTAACTGTCTCCTGATAATTTCCACTTCGTTTCCTATAGAAGAAAGTCCTTTTCCTGAAAGCCGTCCCAAAAAAATCTCTGGTTTGATATGACCTGTATGTCCATCAAAAATCCCATTCCCATCATTGTCAATCCAATTCCCGTTCAAATCCATAAAGTACAAATCACACGGCCATTTTCTATATCCATCATGTCCATAATCGTTATCTATTTCAAACATAGCCTCTTCTACATCTCCTATAAAGAGCGTACCAGCTAAATTATTTTGATAATTTTGAATAAGCGTTTTAAGTTGGACATGAGTTGCGTTTTCCGTAGACTCCACGAAAATTCCGTATCCATAGATTGCATGGACATCTTCTGCATATCTAGTTATTTCTTTTCTCAATGAATTGTAAAGTGAATTTGTGGTTATTATCAAATAATATAGATGACTGGAGGTCTTGGGCGTATAGAATAATCGTAAAGTATGAGTATAGCTGTCCCTGCTATTATTGATATAATTCGTCTTCATTGAAGCTTCGGGATATACTGCATTAAGCATTATATTGTCTATTTGAAAGCAACTCCCATCTAAAAGGCTGTCAGCATTATATGACTGATCAGAATGAAGTGCTTGTGCAATACAGTGAGTTGACAAACTGATAGACAAGATGCAAATAGTTATCAGAGAACAAATATCTTTCATTTCTTTTTCATTTTTATTTCGACAATATCATCCTCTTGGTGTCAATCTCCTGGCCACCGACCACGAGGGAGTAGAGGTAGATGCCGGCCTGAAGCTCGTAGCCGTTGATGGTGACGCTCTGCTGACTGGGGTCTACGGGAATCTGCTTCTGCATCTTGCCCGTCATATCGAAGATGTAAATGTAGGCCTGTGGGGCGTCATCAGGCAGGGAGAAGCGGATTTCGGTCTGGGCGTTGAAGGGGTTGGGGGTGTTCTGGTAGAGCACGGCCTTTGTCTTGGCGGGTGTACTATCAATGGCAGTCAAACCAGCACGAGTTGCGCGGGCTTCAGACTTTGCGTTTCCGCCGTCCATAGCCGAAAGGCGGGCATTCAACTCGTTGATACACTGCACCAGCAGGGGCACCATTTCCACGTAGTTCACCTTCTTCGAGCCGTCCTTGTCCTCATAGACCAGGTCGGGGAAGATTTTTTCCAGTTCGTCAGCTGAGAGACCGTAGTGCTGTTTTTCCTGTATTTGCCTGGCAAAGACATCTTCTTCTACTGACTCATTCAGGTTGAACACGTTGATACCCATCTTTGCCAATTCCTCCTTTTCTTCCTCACTACGCTCCAAGAAGGTGGGTACAGCCTCAGATTGCTTTGCAGTAGGTTCTTGACGGAACGAGCGTGCATTTAGCCCCATCATCATGTTGGTCACCTGTACTCCCTTTTCAGAAACCAGTTCACTACTATGTGAAGATAGGGCCTGCTGCCCCAAAGTAATACCGTTGATGGTTCCGGTGACGATAAGGGGGCCCACCACCTTGGTTTTCCCCACGAAAAGGCCGGCATAACTGTCGTTAGGAATGGCATCGCTTGCGGAACTGCCTCTGGCCATTCCGCATACACCCACAGAGTTTTCAGTTCCAGAAGCCTTGCCAAACACCCCATAGCCATATTTCTCATCTGTTTCTGAAGTGAAACACTCGCCCCAAAGTCCGATGCATCCGGGATTGTTGTTCAGGGATGATGAGATGTTCGAACTGCTGAGTCCCCTTACCCCTATATTCGTTTCTGAATATATGCCATTGCACCAGAAATCGCCAGAGTAGTTTTTTCCACTAATGGCCTGCGCCTCGTCCACAACTTTAGACAATATGCCATTTCTCTCGCTTTGATACGAAACGAAGTACTTTGAGTTGCTGCCATCGGCAAGGGATATGGGAGACACCGGTAGACTGGTGTCACTCCTCATAAATGACAAATAACCGTTACTGTGTATCTTGAACTGTGCACTGGCTGTTGCAGCTGCGCAGATGAGGCAGAGTGCCAAAGAAATAATCTTTTTCATAATTGTTGGTGTTTTTTTCTTGCAGTTTCCTTTTGCCGTTCCTATTATATATAAGGCAAGCGGCAAAAGGACTGCTCGGGATTATTTGTTTAAAGTATTTTAATTGAAGATTGTGGCAGTAGTTAGAGGCTAATCGTGCCAAAGAAGTAGTAGTTGCCTCCGGTGAGAAGTTGAATCTCATAGTCGCCGCTGAACCATGAAGGCAGGATGGCGGTGGTCATAGCGGAGGGTACAAAGGCGGAGTAGACCAGCTGGCCATCTTCGTCCAAAAGGCACAAAGTGTAATCGTCGTGTCCTGTATCAAAGGTAAGCACATTGCCGTCAAGGTCGACGTATGGAGTCAAAACTGGCCCTTTGCCAGAGCCAGGCCATCCTGGTTTGGGGTCGATAATGTTTACGTTCAGGTCAACTTTGGCTGCAGACGATTTAACAAGTCCTAACAACAATAGGGCCGAAATCAAAAATGTTCTCTTTTTCATAGATAGAAAAATTAAAAGTTAAACGAAAATAAGAAGAAATGTTTATCAGTGGAGGCAAAATTAACTATTTTGTGAAGTTGTCTCCAAACATTTCCTGATATTTTCGTTTCACCCGTTTTTCACCTCTACGAAAACTTTATAACAGGCTAAATGACAGAAATTTGCAAGAGTTGCTCTTTTTTTACCTAATGATAACTGTTTAATTTCTGCCCATTTCATCGTGTTTTTGTGATTAGTAAAAATCGGAAAATTTTTCGCTAAGCTCTTTGGAATTACATTCTTCATCGAAATAAATCCTTGAAATCTTATTGTTCATCTTGGAAATATACGATGGAACGACACCAAGCAAAGTGCTGATTTCTGATGCGCTGACATTCAACCGCAATAAAAAGCAGCAACGGTATTCGTTCTTGTTCAAGAATTGAGCCTTGGAGGATATGAGTTCATAGAACCCTGGAAAAAGTATAATAACCATCTTGTGCACTTTTTGCCACATAATTTCTGTTATCTGCTCCCTTTTGCCTATAGCAGATAAAAGTTCGGCATAGACCTCTGACTTTTTGAGTCTTTCATTGGCCTTTTTAAGGGAACGGTTTTTCACCTTTGAAAATTTGTTCAGAGCATCCTTCGCTTTTTGTAAGGCATTTTCCTTTTCTATAAGTCTTTCTGCCAATGTCATGTTTTGAGATTCCAATAGAATCATCTTATTATTAAGAAGCGACAATAGCTGTTGATTATTATGGTATTCTTCAATAAAGCTTTCATTTTCAATGATTTGTTCTTTTAGAAGAGTTATCTCCGTCTGAGTTTCTGCCATTTTTTCCAATTGCTCTTGATATAATACCTTCTCATGCCTTCTTCTAGCTCTGAATACAAGGGTGATGGCTATAAACAGGATTAGCAAACAGGCTGAAACAGAAGCAAAAACAATGACTTTTCTGCTTTCTTGGTCAGCCCTGGCTTTTTCACTTATAGCGATTTGCCTATGACGAGTATAGTTATACATATTATGTGCATTCTCCACTTCTGCCGTTGCCATACGGGCATAGACGGAATCATTCATGTCGTAGCTATAAATGGCATACTTGGTGGCGGAGTCAGGCATATGGATTTGCTGGTAGAGTAGTGCAAGACCTCTGGACGCGGCGTTTTGGTTGTTGAAGTCCTTGCCGTCTTTCAGCTCTTTTCGGAAATAGAATTGGGCGGAGTCGTATTGTTGGGTGTCAAGATAGTAGAGACCTTTATAGTAGTAGTATATCTCCCTTCCTGCCTCTATATTACCAATTGCATCGAAGTAGCCCGACAAGCGCTCGTACTTTTCCATAAAGCGCATTGGAGACAGATAGTCTTTCTTTTCAAGCATGCTTCCGAAAGCACCACTAAAGTAACGTGAAGCAATGTTTTCATAGCCAAGTTCTGTAAACTTTTCATAGACATTGTAAAAAACAGCAATTGTGGAATCGTGTTCTTGCATTCTGATATAAACTGCCATTTTCTGGGCATACTGGTTCAATGCCATTATGCTGTCGCCAGCCTTAAAAGCGTAATTTACAGACTGATTCAGGCATCGTGCTTGGTCATCAATAAGATTTTGGTAATAAAAGACGTCTGCCATTTGTGAATAAACTCGCCACAGCTGGCTGTAGTTGCAGTCGGCGGCGGTGGTGTCGGCACGGTCGATGGCATCGTGGTAGGCGGCGATGGCGGCGGGGGCCTCGCCTCGGTCGGCGTAGGTGCGGCCAAGGAGGTAGTGGGCCTCCATCTGCTCGTTGGGGGTGCCGTGGTTGTCGAAGTAGAGGGCGAGTGCTTGTGCCAAGGAGTCGTTGGTGAGTAGCGAGTCGGCCTGGTTGAGAGCCTGCAGCTGGGCCAGCTCGGCCTGCATGCGGGCGTGGCGCCCCGGATGGCATGCGGTCAGGAGGAGCAGGAGGGGGAGGATGAGGCGGGCCAAATGGAGGGATATGCGGTTCATAGCTGTCGGTTTCGGGTAGGGGATGACGGGTTTCGATCTGCAAAAGTACGGATTATTTGTTGAAGCGCCAAACTTTTCCGTGGGAAAGTGCCCTCTTCCATACAAGTGTGTTCTTTTGTTATTCTGTCTTTAAACTCCGTTCTTTTGTCTTCCTCATTCTGTTTTTTTCTCCACACCGGAAAAACCCCCTCAAAAGATAAGTGCCACTTATCTCTGAGTCCGCTCCGTCCACCCTTTTGGGAATGTAAATATTTTTGGTTTCTCAAGGTAAAAATAAATGTGGAAATGTTGGGAGGTTTCGTCAGAAAGTTGTATCTTTGCGGCGTGAAAGTGCTTGTGCACTGCAAATGTACTAACGAAAAAAGGAAAGAGCTATGAACAGAATCGCTGAAGCTGCCATCCTGGCCATTGGCATGGCCGTGATGGGATGGTGTATCAAAAGCGGCATCGACAACTTCTCGAACAAAGACCGCAAAGTGACCGTTAAGGGTCTGGCCGAGCGTGAAGTGAAGGCCGACAAGGTGACATGGAGCATCACTACCAACGAGATGGGCAACGACCTGCCCACACTCTACGAAAGTGTCAACTTGAAGACGGGGAAGATTAAGGCTTTCCTGAAACAGTGTGGCATTGATGACAACGAGGTGACGGTGAACCCGCCGTCGGTGAACGACCTGGAGTCGAACACGTGGAGCGAGAACCGCCGCAACTTCCGCTACATCATCAACACCACGCTGACCGTGTGCACTCAGAAGGTTGACCTGGTGAACAACGCCATCTTCAAGCAGGCCGAGCTGCTGAAGCAGGGCGTGGCCGTGGAGGGCAGCTATCCGGATTACGAATATGTGTCGTTCCAGCAGATGAAGCCGGAAATGATGGAGGAGGCCATCAAGAACGCGCAGAAGACGGCGGAGCAGTTTGCCAGTGCCAGCGACTCGGAACTGGGCAAGATACAGTCGGCCGGCCAGGGCCAGTTTGAGATTGAAGACCGCGACCAGAACACGCCCTACATCAAGAAGCTGCGGGTGGTGACCACCGTGACCTACGCGCTCGACGACTGACGTTAGCAGAAATATTATCTTTGCAACATCAAACAAAAAAAGACAATATGTGCACAGTAACTCTTTCTTATAATCAAAACAGCGCATTAGCAAGACGCAAACTCGCAGCCCTGCTAAGTTCTGGCTTGTTCATCCAGCTGACAGAACCGATGCCGGATGACGCAGTAGCGCTTCATGAGCATCAAGAGACAAGGGATGCATTTCTTGAGGCTTCTAAACGCAGTATGTCACATATCATCGCCAAGCATCTATGAAATACAAGCAGCGAGACATTGTGGAGGTAAGTTTCCTCTTCCCTGACGGCACGTTCAAGCCACATCCTGCCATCATCGTATCCAACGACAAATTGCAGGAGAACGAGGACGGCACTATGTATCTGGTGCTGATAACATCAAACGACACCATCAACCCACAGTATTCCTACCCCTTGAACGACGATATGCTCATTTCCCACAAGTTGGCCAAGCCAAGCGTAGTGAAATGCCAGATAATCGCAGGCTACATTGAACGCGACATCAATCGCAGACTGGGAGCCATCAAGGCGCAATACTTCAACGAGATTGTGGACAAAATCATTGAGTCGATTTTCTGAAGACGCATAACCAGAACATCCCCCTACATCAAGAAACTGAGGGTGGTGACTACCGTCACCTACGCGCTCGACGACTAAAGTCTTCAGCAGCCTTCGTTCTTTCCCCGTTATTCCTTCCCTTTCCTTTCTTACAGAGTCAAATGTGGTAACAAAAGGAAGGGGTTGGCATTTTCTGTCATTTTTTCCCACAAAAAGTTTGGCGTTAGCAGAAAAATTACTAACTTTGCAGTCGGTTCCAGAAAGTCCGTAAGGAAGGATGGAATCAAAGACATATTGGTTATAGGACGTTTACGGACGTTATCTTCTGTATGTGAATCTCGCAAATTCAAAGACAGGAAGATACGCAACGGAGCGTCTGCGTTGGGTGTATTGTACTTTTATGTTACAATATCTCACGGCGTGGGCTATCTCAAGTTGCTTATCCTTGTCAAGGCAATGCGAGAGCCCACATACGGGATAGGCAATAAGTAGGAACTCCCACGTCTTTCGCGTTTTATAAGGCGCATACCACAATTATTATTATTAACCGCCGAATTTGGGAGCTGGAGGCATAAAAGAAAAAGTAAATATGAAAAAGCATTTTCTTCATCTGAACCGCTTGGCTGGCCTGTTGGTCGTTTGTTTAGCTTTAACGGCATGTGACCCTAACCCTGATCCCGATGATTCTGGTACTGTTCCCCCTCCACCACCCAATGGCAAACGCCTTGTGTCAATGACGAAGGACAAAGGCGGTCATCAAGTTTATACTGACGTTTTTGAATACAATTCTAAAGGTCAAATCATCAGAGTTGATGATAAAACAAATAGCAGCAATACCACATACTATACCTACACAGATTCGACTATTACTGTACGCAGTATGTTCTCTACCACTAATACTACTTATACTCTTTCTAAAGGCCGGATTGTCAGGTCATCATCTGTATATTATTCTTATGGAGAAGTTACTTCTACTTATGAAAACACTTATGAATACGACAGCAATGGATGCCTCATCAAAGTGGTTTCTTATTACAAGAATGGGGATGAAGACGAAACCTCCTATGATGTATTCGATACAACTATATATACTTGGGCTAATGGGAATGTCACAAAGGTATCAAGAAGCAGCAGTTACGACAATACAGAAACAGCGTATGAGTATTCAGACTATTCAATTTCTGCGCTGCCTTATTTTGGCATTCCTGACATTCCAAGCGTGTTAGCGATGCAAGGATATTTCGGAAAACTCTGTAGGAATCTGATTGCAAGTGAGACGACAATTGATGCCTTTGGAAATTCTTCAACAGGAACGTATGACTACACCATTACCGATGGTGTGGTAACAAGATGCATCGATAAGTTTTCTTCTATTTACACCTTCGTCTGGGAATAAACTTAGTGGGGGAATAAACCCAAATCGGTCATTAGTAAAAAGGTCCAAAAAAATTGGTTCGTCCAAACTACCAGTTTGCTCCGTCCAAACTATGACTTTGGTTCGTCCAAACTTTTAAACTACCCTAATGGCCGATTTGGGATAAAATATTTCAGCCTCGGCTTATCTTTTGGAGAATATGCCGAGGCTGAAAGGTATGATATAACCTCACCTACTCAAACTATGCGGGCTATCAGGGCTGCTTGCCGATGTAGGCGAGGATGCCACCGTCGACGTAGAGGACGTGGCCATTGACGGCATCGGAGGCGTGAGAGGCCAGGAACACAGCGGGGCCACCCAGCTCACTGGGGTCGAGCCAGCGTCCGGCGGGCGTTTTGGCGCAAATGAACGAGTCGAAGGGGTGACGGCTGCCGTCGGGCTGACGCTCGCGCAGCGGGGCGGTCTGAGGCGTGGCGATATAGCCCGGGCCGATGCCGTTGCACTGGATGTTGTACTCGCCATACTCCGAGCAGATGTTGCGGGTGAGCATCTTCAGTCCACCCTTGGCGGCAGCGTAGGCCGAAACGGTCTCACGGCCCAACTCCGACATCATCGAGCAGATATTGATAATCTTGCCCTCGCGACGCTCCATCATCTCAGGGATGACGGCGCTGGAGCAGATGAACGGGCCGACGAGGTCGATGTCGATGACCTGCTGGAACTCGGCGCGCTTCATCTCGTGCATAGGGATGCGCTTGATGATGCCGGCATTATTCACGAGGATGTCAATCTGGCCCACTTCCTTGTGGATGGTCTCCACGAGGGCCTTCACGTCGTCCTCCTTGGTGACGTCGCAGACGTAGCCCTTGACGTTCTCGATGCCAGCCTCCTTGTAGTTGTCCAGACCGCGCTGCAGGGCAGCCTCGTTGATGTCATTGAAGATGATGGTCTTCGCACCAGCAGCCACAAAAGCCTTGGCGATGTTGAAACCGATACCGTACGATGCGCCGGTAATCCAGGCATTCTTGCCTTCTAATGAAAAAATGTTTGTCATAGTTAGTTGTTTTTAGAGGAGTTCAGGAGTTCAGGAGTTTCAGGAGTTCAGACGATAGTACTTGCATCTTCGCATTATCTCTCTCAACATCTTTGACGACCTTCAGTCCTTAATTCCATTGTTATTAATAATACCTATGCTATAAGCTGTTAACAGTTTACTTGTTTCTTCTATCGAATAGTATAATTGAGAGTATTGAGCTTCGTTGATATATTCCAAATCTCGTGAAAGGATAATATAATTTCTACATTCTGCCAGACTACCTTCAGAAATATTCAGGAATCTTAATTTTTCTTGTTTCTATAGCCTTCAGCAATATTTGCTTCAATAGAAATAGCAGCCCTACGAAATTGAGAAGTAAGGCCGAATAATTCATCTTTAGGAAAAGACCTTGTTATTTGGTAGGCAATGATAGTAAAACTATGTGCTTTTTGCCATGCAACAACTTGTTCAAATGAAAATGAAGGTGTCATCTATTTTGATTTTAATTATTATCGACTTTCTGAATTCCAAAGCTATCGTCTGAACTCCTGAACTCCAGAAACTCCAGAACTCCTAACGCAAATCTATGATTTTAGTGAAATTCTGGTCTGAATAGTCCAAGTTCTCGCCTCCCATGCCCCAGATGAAGGTGTAATTGTGTGTGGCGGCGGCGCTGTGGATGCTCCATTCGGGCGAGAGGACAGCCTGCTCGTTGCGTAGCCAGATGTGGCGCGTCTCCTGCGGCTCGCCCATAAAGTGGCAGACAGCCTGGTCGTCGGGCAAGTCGAAGTAGAAGTAGGCCTCCATACGACGGCTATGGGTATGCGCCGGCATCGTGTTCCACACACTTCCCGGCGCCAACTCCGTCATACCCATCTGGAGTTGACAGGTTGGCAACACCTGGTTGACGAGCATCTTGTTGATGTTGCGCTCGTTGCTGGTCTCCATCGCGCCCATGTGGGCCACCACGGCTTCGGCCTTGGTGACGACACGGGTGGGATATTCCTGATGGGCAGGGGTGGAACAGAAGTAGAACTTGGCGGGCTGCTGCGGGTCTGTAGAGGCAAAGGTCACCTCGCGGTCACCCTTGCCAATATAGATTGCCTCCTTGAAATTCACTTCGTAAGAAGCCTCGCCTACGATATGCACCAGGCCAGGGCCTCCCACGTTGTAGATGCCCACCTCGCGGCGCGTGGTGAAATAGGGGGCGCACAGCGGGTCGATAGCCTCCAAAGGCAGTGCCTCGGCCACGGGCATAGCGCCGCCCACCACCATACGGTCGTACATGGAGTAGACCATATTCACCTCGTCAGGGGTGAAGAGCGTCTCTATCAGGAAGTCGCGGCGCAGGCGTGCCGTGTCGTAGCGGCGGGCATCCTCGGGATGGGCTGCATAGCGCAGTTCGTAGTTCGTCTTCATTATCCTCCGAAGTTGTCGTACATAATGCTTTCCGGGTCAACGCCGAGGCTGTCGAGCATGGAGACGACGGCAGCCGACATGGGGCCGGGACCGCACATATAGTATTCCACGTCCTCGGGAGCCTCGTGGTCCTTCAGGTAGGTGTTGAGCATCACCTGATGGACAAAGCCCGGCGTGTACTTCACACCAGCAGCATCGGCGGCGGGGTCGGGACGGTCGAGGGCCAGGTGGAAGTGGAAGTTGGGGAACTCCTTCTCCAGGCCGAGGAAGTCGTCAAGGTAGAAGACCTCGTTCAGGGCGCGTGCACCATAGAAGTAGTGCATCTCACGGTCGCGGGTGTTCAGCGTCTTCGTCATGTGCATAATTTGTGCACGCAACGGGGCCATACCGGCACCACCGCCCACCCAAATCATTTCCTTCTTCGAGTCGAAGTGCGGGTGGAAGTCACCGAAGGGACCGCTCATAATCACCTTGTCGCCGGGCTTCAGCGAGAAGATGTACGACGAGGCTATGCCGGGGTTCACCTCCATAAAGCCACTCTTGTCGGGCTTGAACGGCGGCGTGGCGATACGCACGGTGAGCATGAACACGTCGCCCTCAGCCGGATAGTTGGCCATCGAGTAGGCGCGGATGGTGGGTTCCGGGTTCTTGCACTTCAGCGGGAACAGGCCGAACTTCACCCACGAGGGCAGATATTCCTCGCCAATGAGGTTCTTGTCGAAGTCGGTGTCGTAGTCGATGCAGTCAAACTGTGGAATCTTGATTTGGGCGTAGGAGCCAGGCAGGAAGTCCATGTGCTCACCCGGAGGCAGCTGCACCTTGAACTCCTTGATGAACGTGGCCACGTTCTTGTTCGAGATAACGGTGCACTCGTACTCCTTCACGCCGAGAATCGACTCGTCGACATGAATCTTCAGGTCGCCCTTCACCTTCGTCTGGCAGCCCAGACGCCAGTGGTCCTTGATTTGCTTGCGGGTGAAATGGCTCTTCTCAGAGTCGAGAATCTCTCCCCCACCCTCTAAGACCTGCACCTTGCACTGTCCGCAACTGGCCTTTCCGCCGCAGGCCGAGGGCAGGAAGATGCCGTTCTCGTTGAGCGTGGCCATCAAGTTATTTCCCTGCGCCACGGAGAGCGTGCGGTCGCCATTCACCACAATATTCACATTGCCCGATGGACTCAAATACTTTTTGGCCACCAGCAAAATTATCACCAAAAGAAGTATAACCGTCAGGAATACTCCAATGCTATATGCTATAAACTGTGCCATACTTCCTTAAATATTTAATCCAGAAAAACACATCATTGCCATAGCCATGAGGCCCACGACGATGAACGTAATACCTAATCCTTGCAACGGGCGCGGCACGTCGCAGTACTGCATTTTCTCACGGATGGCACCGAGCGAGACAATGGCCAGCGTCCAACCGATGCCGGACCCGAAGCCATAGACGACGGCATCCCATACGGAGGTGATGGCCTGCGTGTTGTCGGGTTCCATCAGTATGCGCTGCTGCATGAAGAGCGACGCACCCATGATGGCGCAGTTCACGGCAATCAGCGGCAGGAAGATGCCCAAGGCTGCATAGAGCGAGGGCGAGTACTTCTCAACCGTCATCTCGACGAGCTGCACCATACCGGCGATGACACCAATGAAGAGGATGAACGAGAGGTAGCTCAAGTCGACACCCTCAGCGAGGCAGCCGTCGCCCAGCACCTTCGTCTGTAGCAGATAGTTCACGGGCACGGTGACGGTGAGCACGAAGGTCACAGCCAAGCCAAGCCCCAAGGAGGTCTTCACCGTCTTCGACACAGCAAGGTAGGAGCACATGCCGAGGAAGAAGGCAAATATCATGTTGTCCACAAAGATGGACCTGAAGAATAGACTAATTATATGTTCCATAGTTTGAAAGTTTAAACAATAAAAAAATAAAAAAATAAAAAAAGCTGCGCCTGCATTTTACTGTAACCCTTTTTTCTTCTTGATAATGATAATAAGAGTTCCGATGATAGTGTTTATATCATTCTCAATAGACTTAAATTCATCATCATTGATTGTTTCAGACTCATGCAGTAATACGAGCCAATACTTTGTTTCGTTTGCCTCTTTCAATGCTATGCTAAGCTTACTAATAAAGTCTGCATCGCTTTGTGCGGTCTTGCTTTCAGCTACGTTAGCCCCAATGCTGGTACCGCTACGATATATCTGTTTTGACATTACAAACTCTTTTTTATCCGAAATAAGATACTTATAGAGTTTAATAATGCGCAAAGCGAACTTAATCGTTAGCTGTTCCATAACATTATCGTTCTGCATAACTTTTATATTTTTTTATTTTTTTAATTTTTTATTTTTTATAAAAGTATGCTCTGTGTACCCAAATCACAATACCAACGAGGATGAGCGCCATAGCGGGCATGGTCATCATACCATTGTTGATGTAGCCGGCCTCATAGACGGCATCGGGCAGAATCTGGAAGCCAAGCAGCGAGCCGCGTCCGAAGAACTCGCGCACAGCACCCACGATGATAAGAATCATGGCGTAGCCGATGCCGTTACCCAAACCATCGAGGAACGAGGGCCAGGGCTTGTTCTGCATGGCGAAGGCCTCCAGACGGCCCATGAGAATACAGTTGGTGATGATAAGTCCCACGTAGACGCTCAGCTGAACACTTACATCATAGACGTAGGCCTTCAGGATTTGCGAGACGATGGTCACCAGCGCTGCCACCACAACGAGCTGCACCACGATGCGGATGCGGTTGGGGATGGTGTTGCGGATGAGCGAGATAATCACATTGGCGAAGGCCGTAATCACCGTCACGGCAATACCCATGACGATGGCGGGCTTCAGCTGCGAAGTCACAGCCAGAGCCGAACAGATACCGAGTACCTGGCCGAGAATGGGGTGGTCGAGGTTCAACGGGTTGGTGAAGACCTCCTTGTTTTGTTTACTGAATAATGCCATAGTAATTTACGATTTACTAATTTTCGATTTACGATTTATTACTCTGCTTCGATGGCTGTTGAGTCTGCCTCACAAGGCTCAGGGTCCTTCACGCACTGCATGGTCACAAACAGCTGAACGAAGCGCTTGCCGGCATCCTTCAATCCTGCCTTGATCATGTCGTTCACACCGTTGGAGGTCAGCGTGGCCCCCGTCACACAGTCCACCTGCGTCTCAGGGTCTTCCACGTTCTTGACCACGGCGAGAGCCACTTCGCTACCGTCGGCTGGGTCGACGAAGACCTTCTTGCCGATGAACTTCTCCTGCCAAGCCTGCGAGTCCTTGATCTCGGCCCCCAGGCCGGCGGTCTCGCTCTCGTGGTTGAAATAAGCACCATAGACAACGGGAACCTCATCGCCGTGGATGGAAATATAGCCGCTGATGCCGCCCCAGAGTCCCATACCCTTCAGGGAGACCACGAGGATGTCCTCACCGTCAATCTCGCAGGCGTAGTATTTCTGGCCGTCAATCTCGCCCTCGTTCTTCACCACCTCGGCGTACTTGGCCTCTGCGGCAGCACCGTCGAGATCACGGATGTTCAGCGAGTAGAGTATCTGCTTCTTAATGTCGAGGGCAACGTTGGCATCCTGCATCGGCTTCAGTGCCTTGAAGATGAAAGCCAGCAGGAAGGCCACGATGACCACCAGTATCGCACTATATATAATAATGTACGAGTTCGAATTTGTATTTAACTTTCCCATAGTTCCTTTGTTATTGGAGTTCAGGAGTTCAGGAGTTCGGGAGTTCAGACGTTAGTATTTTCGCGGAGTCTTTGGCAATAAACTATTGTCTGAACTCCTGAACCCCTACACTCCTGCACTCCTGTTAGTCCTTTTCATTCGTTTACTGATATTCCTTTCCACCACAAAGTGGTCGATGGTAGGAGCAAACATATTCATCAGCAGGATGGCGAGCATCATGCCCTCGGGATAACCGGGGTTCATCACACGGATGATGATGGCCATTGCACCGATGATGAAGCCATAGATATACTGACCGCATTGGGTACGGCAGGAGGTAACAGGGTCAGTTGCCATGAACACAGCACCGAAGGCGAATCCGCCCATCACAAACTGAACATACCAAGGCACTATTTGGCACCCAAAGGTGAAGTTTCCTGTCTTCTCAAAAATAAATGCCATCAAGCCTCCACCAATAAATACACTCAACATAGTACGCCATGAAGCTATTCCCGTCCACAACAGAATAACAGCACCAATGGCGATGGCGATGACGCTGGTCTCACCGATAGAGCCGGGTATGAAACCGCAAATCATGTCGCATAAAGAAGCATCAGGATGTACCCCCTGGCCCATCTGCCCGAGGGGCGTGGCCATCGTGAAGCCGTCGGGCAGCGTCTGGCCCAGTCCGAAGATGCTGTCCTGTGCCACCCATACCTGGTCGCCCGACATCTTCGACGGATAGGCGAAGAAGAGAAAGGCGCGGCAGAGGAGCGCGGGGTTGAAGATGTTCATACCTGTACCGCCGAAAATCTCTTTGCCGATGATGACGGCAAAGGCGACGGCGATGGCAAGAATCCACAGCGGGCACTCCACAGGGATAATCAGCGGGATGAGGATACCCGAAACGAGGAATCCTTCCTGAATCTCCTCGCCCTTCCACTGTGCCCAGGCAAACTCGATGCCGAGGCCTACGATGTAGGAGACGAGAATCTTGGGCAGCACGGCGAGGAAGCCGAAGAAGAACATTTCCCAGAAGCCCGTCGAAGCCAGCGCATTGGCGGCCAGGGCGTTCTGGTAGCCCACATTGTACATGCCGAACAGCATGGCCGGCATCAGTGCGATGACCACCATGCTCATGATGCGCTTCGAGTCGATGGCGTCGTGAACATGAACGCCCGTCTTCGCCGTGTCGTTGGGCACGTAGAGGAACGTCTCGAAGCCGTCGAACACCGAGCGGAACGCATGCAGTTTTCCGCCCTCCTCGAAGTTCGGCTTGATCTTATTTAAATAACTCCTTAAAAAACTCATACTTCTTATTCTTTTGACCACGAATTTCTCAAATTTCACAAATTATAATTCGATTAATTTGTGTAATTCGTGGTGTATTACTATGCGTTTTCTTTTCGTAAAATGTTCAGTCCTTCACGCACGATGCGTTGCAGTTCGAGTTTCGACGAGTCCACGAACTCGGCCAGGGCGAAGTCTTCAGGACTGACCTCGTAGATGCCAAGAGCCTCCTGACGGTCAATGTCGCCAGTAATGATGGCCTTGATGAGATACTCGCCATAGATGTCCATAGGCAGCACGCGGTCGTACTCGCCGCTCATGATGATGTGGCGTTCACCACCCTTCACACGGGCATCCAGCGCGTAGGCCTTCTTGCCGCAGAGCCATGAGAAGTAACTGCGGTTCACAGAGAACTGCTTGAAGCGCGGCATAATCCAGCCCAGCATCTCGTCGGCATCGTCGCCTTCGGGGATGACCGTAATCTCCGATGAGTGTGCACCCAGATAACCATCCTTCGTGGTGACGCGGCCCGTCAGCACATTGCCGTTGATGATGCGCACGCTGTGGCCGGCATCGTAGCTGTTGGAGAGCAGCGTCGACAGTTCCTCGCCCACGAGCATATCCACATAGCAGGGCTTCTTCACCTCGCTGCCACAGAGGGCCACGGTGCGCCTCAGGTTTACTCGGCCCGTATTGAATAGACGACCGATGAAGAGCACCACCGTTGGATCGCCAATGGTCCACACCACCTCGCCCTTGTTCACCGGATCAATGTGGTTCACCTGCACACCCACATTGCCTGCGGGGCAGGGGCCGTCAAAAATAGTCACCTCGATGTTGTTGAGAGTTGAGGGTTGAGTGTTGAGAGACTGTAGTTTCTCTACAAGAATCGAATTAGTTCCTACACCAACATAGGTCTTTGCCATCTTCGACAGGGCTTGCAGGCCGGTCAGGAAGTCCTGCTCCTGGCCTTTCACCTCATAGTCGAAACTGGCGGCCAGCGGCTTGTCGCGCAGTGCCGACACGAAAATTGCCTTCGGCTCGGTCTCCGGATTGGCAGACACGGCATAAGGCAACTGATTGATGTAACCAAAAAGTCCGGCCTTGAGCAACAACTCCTTGACGGCCTGGCCGTCCATCGTGGCCACGTCGTGGCGGCCAAAGTCGGCATACTGCTGCTCCTTGTCGGCCTCCACCCTGACGCAGAGCACCTTGCGACGGTCTCCGCGTTCCACGGCAGTCACCTTGCCGCTGACGGGCGAGGCGAACCTCACTTCGGGATACTGCTTGTTGACGAACAGCGCATCCCCGGCCTTGACAGTGTCACCCTCACGGACAACGACCTTGGGCGTCACTCCCTCGAAATCGTCGGGCACCAGCGCATAGCGCCCGTTAGACTTCAGCGTGAGTTTGGTCTCCTCGGCCTTGCCTTGCAGGTGAATGTCTAAGCCTTTGCGTAGCTTAATAACATTTGCCATATAAACAACTTTGAATGTAAATCTAGATTTGCGCCTGCAAAAGTAATAAAAAAAAGTGAGAACAGCGAAAAAAAGAAAGATATTTGCTTCTTTTTTTCGCTGTTATGCAAAAAAGACAGGTTTTCCCGTTGTTCTTGCTACTCCGACGGATGTCAGACGAACAGTGAATACTCCTTCACGTTCCACGCCAATGCACTGGCTCCCAGCACATCGCGGTCGGCGTCGTCCAGGTTCGATGTCATCAGCTTCACCTTCCCCTTGACATTGTGGAACACATGCTCCTCGAAAGAGTCGTTGGTGGGTTCCAGCAGCCATTTTCCGGCATGTGACAGTCCGCCGCAGATGACGATGGCCTCCGGGTTGAGCACCGAGGCATAGTTGGCCAGACTCAGGCCCAGGATGAATCCCGTGCGGCGATACACCTCAATGGCCAGCTCGTCGCCCTTATCACAACACTCGGTCACATCCTTCGGTGTCAGGTCTTTAATATCCCTGAGCAGCGACGGGCGGCTGTCTTCAGCCAGCACCTCTTCCACAGTCTGCACCACGCCCTTCGCTCCAGCGTAAGCCTCCAAACAGCCCCTGTTGCCGCATCCACAGACGCGACCGTTGTGCTCCACGCAGGTGTGGCCAATCTCGCCGGCAAAGCCATTGACGCCCAGATGTGCCTTTCCGTTGGAGAAGACGCAACTTCCCACACCATGACCCAAGTTCACCACGATGAAATCTTTCATACCGTGGGCGGCGCCATAGACATATTCGCCCAGGGCACGGGCGTGCACATCGTTGCCCAGCGCCACGGCCAGGCCCAACTGGTCGCGCAGCATAGCTGCCAAGGGAATCTTCCCCTTCCACGGCATATTGGGTGCATTCTCCATACATCCAGTAAGGAAATTGCCGCTGGGCGAGCTGATGCCCACCGAGCGGATGGTCTCATAGCCCCCGTTTTCCTCGACCAGGGCGATGATTATCTCTGAGAGGTAGGCCACGAAATCGTTTACCGTCGGAAACTGAGCGGTGGAAAACGATGACTTGGCAATGATATTACCCCTCACGTCGACGATGGCATACTTGGTGACTTCCAAGCTGATATCGACGCCCACAACCCGTGTTTTGATGGTGCTGTTCTGTATCATAGTTGGCTTTTATGTTAAAGGCGGGGCAAAAATAGCTATTTTTTATTTAACAACCAAAGAATTTGTTGATTTTTTTTTCTTTTCTCCCAAATATTTCATAATTTTGCAGCCGATTTAATGTTTATTCTATTTTTATTAACAAAAAGCCAAACCCAATGAAGAAATTATTTGCAATAGCCCTGGCAGCACTTGCCATCGGCTTCGCCTCGTGCAGCGAGGGCACTCAAAAGGGCGACGACGTGGTCGCTATGGTTGAAAACCTGAAGACCCAGCTGGAGGCTGGCGACGCCACCGCCCTGCAGGGTGCGCTGGAGACAGTACAGGACAAGATTTCGGAGCTGGTGGCCAAAGACCCTGAGACCGCCAAGACCTACGTGGCCAAGGTGCAGGAGTTCCTCAAGGCCAACAGCGAAAAGGTGGTGGCCCTGGTGGGCGACAATGTTACGGCGCAGGGCATCGTGACCACACTGGTGAACGCCCCTGCCGACGTGGTGGTGAGCGCACTGGCCGGCGGGCAGACCCTCGCCGACAAGGCCAAAGAGGCTGCCAGCCTGCTGCAACAGTCGGCCGACAGTACCCAGAACGCCATCAGCCAAGCCGCTGAAGAGAAAGTGAACGAAGCGGTTGAGGACGCCAAGGAAAAGGTGAACGAGAAAGTCAATGAGGCGGTGGAGAACGTCAACGAGAAAATCAACGAGGGTGCCAACCAACTGCTCAAGGAGGCGGGTTTGAAATAGCCGTTTGCCAGATATGAAGAAGTCACTTCTCAGCCTCATCCTGCTCGCTATAGGTGCAACAGGGGCTATGGCCATCGACGCCAACACGGTGGAAATCGTCTACAGCGGCACATCGGCCACTGTCACCATCGCTTCGAACATCAGCAGCATCGTCACCAACGTCAGCAGCGGCTCCCACGTGCGGCTCATGCAGTCGGCGGCATTTGCCGGCAACGCCAATGGCGAAATCACATACGTGCTCTCAGGCACATCGACCGATGGCGAGTTCTACCTCGACGGCTCCTACAAGTGCTCGGTCACGCTCAAGGGCCTCACCCTGACCAATCCCAACGGCCCGGCCATCAACATCCAGAACGGCAAGCGCATCAAGCTGACTGCCAGCAGCGGCACCGTGAACACCCTGGCCGACGGGGCCAATGAAGACTACAACGGCTGCATCCACGTCAAGGGCCACACCGAGTTCAGAGGCAAAGGCACGCTCAACGTGGCGGGCAACTCAAGGCACGCCGTCTACAGCAAGGAGTACGTACAGGTGAAGAACCTCACGCTCAACATCACTGCAGCACAGAAAGACGGCATCCACTGCAAGCAGTACTTCATGATGGAGAGCGGCGTGCTGAACATCAGCGGCACGGGCGACGACGGCATACAGGTGGAGCTGGACGGCACCGTCTCGACAGGCATTCTCTACGACCACGAAGACGAGGACACCGGCAACTTCTACATGCTCGACGGCACTCTCGCCATCAGCAGCTACGGCGTACTGGCCATCAAGGCCGACGGCACCATCAGCTACACCGGCGGCACCCGCAACTTCAACTCCGCCGACGTCCTGGAGAACGCCATCTCTGGCATCAGCGACAGCGTAATGGCCGACACACCCGCCACCGCCGTCTTCGACCTCGCCGGACGCCGTGCAGAGTCTCCTGCCAAAGGCATCTACGTCGTCAGACGCGGTGGACAAACCCGCAAAGTGGTGGGGAAATAAATGACAGAACAACAATTCTTAAACAACGGATTTAACGGATTTAACGGATAAAAACCTCTATTGATTAGCAAGTGGTTTTTAATCCGTCAAATCCGTTTAAGATGATTTCTATTAATTCGCTTAATTGTGCGCAGCCACTTCCCTTGATGGGAGGGGCTGCGCGTTGTTTCTTCAATTTATAGAACACACCTTAATTGTCAAATCCGTTTAATCCGTTTAATCCGTTGTTGGGTTTTGGTTCGTCCAAACTCCTGGTTTGGTTCGTCCAAACCCACAGTTTGGTTCGTCCAAACTTTCCGATGGCCTATAGGGGTACCACGAATTACACGAATTACGCGAAATTTAGAACAAAAATCGCGAAAATCCTTTGCGGTTTTTTCTACACCTTATTTTATAAATTAGCCGGAAAAGTTCAGCAATGAAACTTTTTTCGGCTTTTTCCTTGGTTATTACAAAATAAGTCCGTAACTTTGCATCACAGTTCGCGGGAAAAGACTTGCGGACAGCAGACAAAACAATCAAACAGAAAGGAACTGAGTTATGTTAGGAGTGTATTCACCAAGAGAGCCTATCACCCCAGAATTTTCAAGGGAAATCCGTGCGGCCTTGTGGCGGGCAAATACAGGCAACCTCAATGAAAGGGAAAAAGAGGTTTTGCGCAGGGAGCGTGAAGCCATAAAAAGATGGAAAGGAGAATGGATAGCGAAATAACCCCGCTTGTCGGACAGATAGTCATTGAGCCACTTGAAGATTTCCATTGCCTCAAAACGTTCTGCTCGGGCGTTGAGTCAATGGATATTTTCATACGGAGCGACTTCAGGCTGAGCATCGAGAATCATTATTGCACAGCATACGTTGCAAAGTTTCAGGATGAGATTGTTGCCGTGTTCGCTTTGAGTTTCGATTCGTTAGACCTGGATTCTGATGACAAAGATGAGCTGGCATCAGGTTTCGCCTCTACGGGTACGCCAAATATTGACTGGAACTACAAAGACACCTTCTATAGCAAACCCCGTTACCCGGCACTTGACATTGCCTATTTGGCTGTTCAAGAAAAATGGAGAGGCAAGCACATTGGGCAATATCTGATTTCACAGATTGCAGAAAAGGCCCGCTCACAGACATTTGCCGGTTGTCAGTTTCTCACAGTAGAGGCACTTGCAACGAGCGAATATAGTGCTGTGGGATTCTATTCCCGCTGCGGCTTTACAGCCAACGAGGTGCGCAAGCCCTATAAAGACACATTGCGTATGTTCCGCACACTTTATACAAACGAGGATGAAGAACTGGATTGACAATAAAAAAAGCGGACTCAATTATTTATTCAACTTCCGCAAGTTCTGAAACCGCCGACTGTAGGGGCTGGCCCCGTGCCAGCCCGCACGCCGGAACGGCGTTCTTCCCCAAACTGACACACCGCCTATGGCGGTTCGGGCTGGCACGGGGCCTGCCCCTACACTGGCGGAATGTCGATTCACAAAGAACAAGCTAATCTTGCGGAAGTTGAATTATTTATAAAAAGCCGGAAAATTTCAGCAATGAAACTTTTTTCGGCTTTTTCTTTGGTCATTACAAAATAAGTCCGTAACTTTGCACCACAGTTCGCTAGAAAAGACTTGCGGACAGCAGACAAACCACACACATTTATGAGGAACTACAACTTAAACCGTCAAACAAGCAGCACGAGGAGAACACAATCCTTCATGCCATACGCCGGGCCTTCAACTATGGAGGAGGCAATTGCCCGTATTGAAATGTCTGAAAAAGACATCGCCAAGGGATATGGCTATGAGTTAGAGGATGTGATTGCAGAAGCAAGGAAAAGGGTTGGCGTATGAAAGTGCGGTTCACCAGACAAGCACGAATAGAGTTTTTTAGGATAGTGGATGTCTTCACCGAATATGCAGGGCAGAGATATGCACAAACATTCATAGACAAAGTAACAGACATTGGCAGTCTACTAAACAAATTCCCTTTCGCTGGCCACCCCGAGCCTTTGCTGAAAGAGCGCAAAAGACTTTATCGTGCAAAGTCTATTAACGAGAATTACCGTGTCATTTATTACGTAGCTAAAACCTACATCTGGATAGTAGACATTTGGGACAGAAGAAGGAATCCTGCCTTTTTGACTAAAAGAGTGAAATAAAGTCGCGAGCAAGTCTTGCGCAGACAAAGGCGAAAGTTTTAAATTAGCCGGAAAAGTTCAGCGATGAAACTTTTTTCGGCTTTTTCTTTGGTCATTACAAAATAAGTATGTAACTTTGCACTCGAATTCACGAAAACAGTTTTTTAGTATTAACTTAATAAATAAACATTATGAGAAAAACTTTACTTAAATCGTTGTTCCTGCTATGCGCCCTGGTAGTAGGAAATTCGAGTGTGTGGGCCGCAAAAAAAACTATTACTGCTGGTGCTTTGTCAAGTGGCGTTTTAACAGATTCACCATTTACTCTCACATTTGCAAAAAATAATGGTTCAACCGAACCAACATACAATTCTAGTGGCGGGGATATACGTTTGTATGCAAAAGGTACAGTTGTTGTGGCATCCACAGGCGGTAATATGACCACAATAGTTTTCAATCTATCTGCACAAGGTTTGAAAAGGTTGGCACCCATAACAGCTTCAGTCGGCACTATCGCCACGCAAGCCAAAGGTGATGAAACTGTAACTTGGTCAGGTGATGCTGCAAGTGTAACATTTACAGTAGGTAACCAAGCTGATTATGGCTCAGATGGTAGTTCTAAGGCTGGCCAATTGTGTTTTGGCTCTGTTGATATTACTTACACTCCATCTGGAGGTGGTCAAACTACTCCATCCATCGATGCCGACGATATAGATATCGATTACGATGAAACCTCTGGTTCTATCAGCTATACTATTATCAATGGAGTTACAGGTGGTTCGGTTAGTGCCTCGGTTCCTGATGGCAGCTGGCTGACACCTGGCACTGCTACTTCAACTGCCGTTCCTTTCACTTGCTCGGCCAATAATGGAACGACTGAGCGCACAGTGACCGTCACGCTGACCTACACATACGGGGAAAACCTAACCGTTACCAAGAATGTAGAAATCACGCAGGCAGGCAAGTTTAATGATATCACAGACATTACTGAATTGGGCAGCTCATACAAAGTAAAGGGTACTGTGGTTGCCACCAATAGCCGTGGCTTTGTCATCGGTGACGGAACAGGATATGTCTATACATACCTTAATAGTGCTCCATCACAATCCATAGGCGATAAGGTCACCATTTCTGGTACAACCGGATCATACGGCCATATCCTCCAGTTTACCAATTCGGCTTCAATAGCGACGTCTACGACTTCCAATTATGATGGAACCCCTGCTGTAACTGTTGTTGATGCTACAGCAATAGCTGCATACAACTCTGACTATCAGTTGAGTGATTATGTGCAGCTCGAAGGCACTCTGAGTACTTCTGGCAGTACTACTACTTATTATAACATCACAGTAGGTACAGCAACTGCAAGAATCTCCTATCCAACCTCGGCTCAAACAACCGCACTCAGTGCTCTTGTAGGTAAAACAGTACGTGTAAAAGGATACTTCGCAGGATTCAGCTCGTCAACTTTCACCGTTATGATGGAAAGTGTTGAGGAATTTGTTGCAGCTCCCCAGACCCTTACCGTTAGTGCTACAAACGGTAGTGTGGAGATAACTGGCAAGACATTGGATAGTGATGGAAAATGCCAAGTTTCTAAAAACGCAAGCGTAGAGGCTACTGCCACTCCCGCCGAGCATTACACATTTACATCTTGGACTGCTACAGGTGTGACACTTGCTGATAATACAGCTAATCCATTGACCTTCACGATGCCCACAAATGCCGTCACTCTGACTGCCAACTTTACAGAGGATGCCAAGCATACGGCAAGATTCTATGTCAATGGCACTCAGCTTGGCAGCGACATTCTGGTTTACGAGGGCGATGCAATCACCTTCCCCAGCGATCCTGCCAGCATAAATGGTTATGCATTTGTTGGCTGGACTGAAACAGAACTTTCTGCTGCACAGGCCACTACTCCCACAGACCTTACCAAAGCTGCTAACATGGGCAATGCGGACAAAACCTTCTATGCAGTATTCGCTCTCCGCAGCCCAGGAGCATCTACTTTGGTGACTGACGAGCTGGATAGAGCTTTTACAGGAGTAACTGGTACTTCCTATGAGACTTGGAAGGATAAAAAATCCAACTCATCTGCAGTCTATGCTGGTGCAAGTGCTGGTGGCAACTTATCAATTCAACTTCGCACTACTAACAGTTCTAGCGGCATCGTTACTACGACTTCTGGAGGCAAAGTTACAAAAGTTGTGGTGGAGTGGAACAGCAACACTTCAGCTGATAGAACGCTGGACATCTATGGTAAAAATACTGCATACGAGGCTGCAACAAATCTTTACGGTAGTACAAACCAGGGAACAAAACTTGGAAGTCTCAATTATAAAGTTAGCAATGTCACCACTACAGAGCTGAACATTGATGGCGATTATGAGTTTATTGGTATTCGCTCCAATAATGGCGCCTTGTTCCTCAACAAGATTGAGATTACTTGGACTGTCAGCACTCCTGACACCTATAGCGACTACTGCACCACCGTTCCTGAAGACGTGATTGCCGTCACGGTTGGTGCCTCGAAGTTTACTTCTGTCTATTACAGCGACAAGGCTTTGGTGGTCCCCACTGGCCTGACCGCTTACACCTTCAAGGTAAACAATTCTAATCAGTTGGAGATTAGCCAGACGATTGCTGCTGGTGAGACAGTTGCCAAGGACCAGGCTGTGGTTCTCTATGGTGCTGCTGGCGGCTATAAGATGAACGTGACTGCTACCAATGGTACAAAGGACGTAAACAACGTGCTGCGCGGCTTCGATGTGGCCTCCACTACGACTGGCGGCACCGTCTACTATCGTCTGACCACTAAGAACAACGACCCCTCGACCATCGGTTTCTACTGGGGTGCTGCTAATGGTGAAGCCTTCACCGTGAGTGCCCACAAGGCTTACGTGGCTGTGGATAATGAGCTGACCTTCGGCGCTGGCGCACGTATGGCCGACATCTTCGGCTTCGACGAGGCCACCGGCATCAGCACCATTGACCATTCATCATTGACCATTGACAATTCTGTCTACAACCTGAACGGCCAGCGCGTGGACAGCCCGAAGAAGGGTCTGTACATCGTGAACGGCAAGAAGGTTCTCGTGAAGTAAACTTTGGTTTTTAGGAATCGAGGGAGGCAACTCCCTCACTCCTAAACTCCTTGTAAATAATATTAATCATAGAAATAAAGAAAGGAACAATGATTATGAAGAAAACATATATTCAGCCCGCCTGCAACATTACACGCGTTGAAACTCAGAAGATAATGGTTAGCAGCCCAACTCCTGACCAATTGGGAAAGAGTGGTGGTAACGTAATTGGCGACAACAATGACGCCTCCCGCCTTAGCTTCAACGTCTGGGGCGACGACGAGGACGAGGAATAACCTTTAACCGGCACTGACAGGAAGATTAAAAGGTCTTCAGTCAGCCGCCTGAGAAAAACCCGCTGGTGCGAGAGCGTCAGCGGGCTTTTTGTTGCCTACTTAAACAGGTCGTCGAGTGTGAGTTGTCGTTGAATATGTCCGCTGTATTTGCCTGTTTTCATCCCGAAACTGGTGATGAGTGTCAGTATCAACGATTTTCGTGTATTGGTCTGGCGTAGGAAAGCGTTTATCTTATTGTCCAGATCCTGGTCGTCGGCCTTGGTTATCTCATATTCTGTCCGTGAGAATTTCATTTCGCAGATGTTGATGGTCTGGTCGGCACGGTCGATAATCAGGTCGATTTGCGCGCCTTTCTGGCCCTCTTCTGGCTTGCTGACCCAGCAGCAGGCGCGGCTCTGTATGCCTGCGATGCCCAGTGCCTGCTTTATCTGCACGATATGGTTCAAGCACAGAATCTCGAATGCGTAACCGCTCCAGGCACGATATTTCCCGCTGTTGAGCGAGTTGGTCCAAAAAGCCTCGTCTTGGTATTTGTTCTCTGTGGTATAGTGGAAATGGAAGAGCGTGAAAGCGTCTGTCAGTTGGAAAAGGATGTCCCGTTTCGTCTCTCCAAAAGGGATATAACTGCGTATGAAGCCACACTTTTCGAGTTCTTCCAAGGTCTTTGTGTACTTGCTGTTGTTGTTGAGGCCAGTCTGTACCAGTATTTGCTTACGTGTCAGCCCTTTTGTTTTTCTGGAGAGTGCCGTGACAATGGCAATATGGTCGCCCGCCTTCTTGAACAGGGAACGGTAGAGATTCTCAAACTCGTTTTTTAGTTCCCCATTATGAGCGAAGAACAGGCGGTCTATGTTCTGTGCCACGCTTTCTTTGGTGCTCATCAGCGAGTAGTAGTAGGCCACTCCCCCCATCACCATATAGCACTCTGCTATTTCTTTTTCCCGATAGCCGAAGCCGTATGCCTTGAAATATTTGCGGCTTTCCTCCAAGGTGAATGGTGCTATATAAATCTGGTGGGTCTTGCGATTGTGCAGCCCGCCTCTGTTGTTGATAATATGGTCAATCATCCATGAGGTGGCCGAGCCGCACACAATGAGTTTGATGTCGTCGCGCCCATCCGCCCATCCGTTCCAGAACCGCTCTAAGGCGGCAACGAACTTGGAGCGTACTGTGTCTAACCACGGCAGTTCGTCGATGAAAACGATTTTCCGGCCTTTGGGGAGGGTCTCTAAATAGTTTTGGAGTTGGTCGAAAGCCTCTATCCACGATTGCGGCTGCGAGACAGAGGGGCAAACTCTGCGCAGGGTGAAATAGAAGTTTGCCAATTGGTCATCCATGTCTGCATTTTCCATTCCTGTCATCGAGAAACAGGCATCGTTGCCGATAATCTGTCTGATGAAGAACGTTTTGCCTACACGCCTACGGCCATAGACGGCTATGAACTCCGACTTCTCTGTGTTCAGATACTCTCGCAACAGCCCTGTTTCCTGCTCTCTTCCTACAAGTGTCTGCTTCATAATCTCATTGTCCTTAAAGTTGAAAACTGCTGCAAAGGTAGTAAAAACATCTCATTTCAGCAAGTTTCAAGGTTGAAAACTGCTGAAACGGGGAAAATTTTGTCCGTTTGAGCAGTTTTCAGTTTCAAAAAGGCTGAAGACAGAATAACAAAAGAACAAACAAGGCCTTCGCTCTGTCCCTCTGTCCTCCTTTGTTATTCTGTTATTTTGTCTTCATTCGTCTGTCTACTGCTCTGTCCTTTGTTCTTTTGTTATTCTGTCTTGATCTCTCGTTCTGTCACTCTGTCCTTTGTTCTTTTGTTATTCTGTCTTCATTCGTCTGTCTGTTGCTATTCTGTCTGCTAACTCTTCCCCGAAGTGTGTAAAACTCTGCACTTGGCGGGAGAAAACGCTCCACCGAAAAGGGAAAGAGGGCAAAACTCTACCCGAAACTCTCCAAAACTCCCACCCTGGGCCGCTTTTCTTCGGATGGCGGCTTTTTGTCTGTACCTTTGCATCGTCAATCAGACAAAACACGCGATCTTTGACTTAGTGATACAATTGAGAGGTACAATGTGGGAGGTATGAAGTATTATTAACTTATACAAGTTTCGCAAGTTCCAAACTGTTGATTGTAGGGGCAGGCCCTGGCCAGCCCGCACGCCGGTCACGGCGTATGTTATCGGCACACACATACCGCCTAATGGCGGTTCGGGCTGGCACGGGCCTGCCCCTACATTGGGGAGTTAGCGAAAGTTGAATTAACTAATTATAATTGAATATGGAAGATGAGGAAATGGTGATGCTCTCGGAGCATTTTTCGCTCCTGGAGTTGACAAGAACGAACCACGAGGACTGCCTGAACGAACCTGATGAGAAGGAAACGGAAAATCTCAGGTCGCTGGCTCGTCTGGTGCTGCAGCCCCTGCGGAATGCGTGGGGCGACAAACTGAAGGTGAACAGCGGCTACCGGTCGCTGCTCGTGAACATCCGGGTGCGTGGCGCCCGTAACAGTTATCATCTGCGCGGACTGGCTGCCGACATCGACTGTGGCAGCGACGCACTGAAGGCTATGCAACTGGCTATCTACTGCAAGCGGCTGTCGCTGCCGGTGGTGGAGGCCATCGTCTCAAAGCGCGGCCTGCACTATTGGCTGCACGTGGCCCTGCGCCTGCCCGACGACAAGAAAGCGCCCGTCTTCGCAATGAAAGAATATTAAGTATCAAAAGAATCTTGGCCGAGATGATTATAAAACAAGAACAAGTTTAACCCTTTAAAAAACAAACAACAACTATGGCAACAACAAAAATTGGAATGCAGTATGACATCTATCAGAACAGTAACGAAGACAGCACAGCCTTTGGCAAGTGGTACCCCCGTGCGGTACAGCTGTCGACGCTCAACCTCAAAGGCCTGGCCAACCACATCAAAGACCACGGCTCGGTGTACACCCAGGACGTGGTGCTGGGCGTGATCACGAAGTTCCGCGACTGCCTGGTCGAGCTGGTATCGCAGGGAATCGGCGTGAAGCTCGACGGCCTGGGCACGTTCTATCCCACGCTGGAGTCGAAGGGTGCTGAGACACCCGTGAACTACAACCTGGAGAGTTATCTGCAGGGCATCCACATCCGCTTCCGTCCTGAGGGTGCCGGCGAAGAGAAACTCACCAGCCGCGTCTTCAAGAAGCAGGTGCCTATGAAGCAGCGTCTGATCTTCGACAAGAACGGCAAGCCCAAGAAGGTGGTCGACGGCCAGTTGGTGGACTATGGTACTGAGGAGTAAAGGAGGTGAACTATGAACGACTACAAGAAACAACTCCTGAAACTGGGCATTCAGGCCCTCATAGCCGCCCTGACGGCACTGCTCACCGCCCTTGGCGTGACTGCGTGCAGATAAACCACGAATTACAGACCGCTAATTACGCTAATTTCTCGAATTATAGTGTAAAGTACCACGAATTACGCTAATTGCACGAATTTGGTGGCGCCGCCAATTTGTGTAATTAGCGTAATTAGTGGTCTCATAGAGTCAGGTCCAATTAGTTCAATTCGTGTAATTCGTGGTCTTATAACTGTACTGCCGCAAATTAGTTCAATTCGCGTAATTAGTGGTCTTGTAAGGTCAGGGAGACTTCCTTTCCTGTGTAGAGCACTGTCTGGCCTTCGGGGTTGTCAAGGTTGAGTGGACGGGGGGTGTCGGGAGTGACGAGCACCACGTTGAAGCGCCGCTGCTTGAGCATACCTGGGAAACTTCCCTGACGACGGGAGAAGCGGACCGTGCGCGTGCGGTCGTCGTAAGCGATGTCGATGGTCGCAAAGAGGCCGCGCTCGTAGTTATAGTTGGTGCCCTCGTCCTCGTAGAGTTGGAACGAGGCGTCGGCACCACTATATATATATAGGTTGATGAGTTCGGCGGGTTTCTCGTCGCTCCATTCCATCTGCGGCCCGAAGGGAATGATGCTGCCCTCGCGCACGAAGACGGGAATCTGCTCGTAGGGAGCGTCGACAATTAATTTACGATTGGACGATTTACTATTTACGATTTCCTTTTCGCCGTTGATGACTTTCTCGCCGGTGTAGAGGTTGTACCAGCCGCACTGGCAGGGGAAATAGACGGCACGGTTGCGTGCCTTGTAGTAGCCCACGGGGCAGGCCATCAGTGCCGGGCCGAACATCCACTGGTCGGCAATGTCGTGCACCTGTCGGTCGTCACAGAAGTCCATCACCAATGCCCGCATCATCGTGTAGTCGCGGAAATGGGCCCACGCGGCCAGCGAATAGAGGTAGGGCATAAGGTGGTAGCGCAGGCGGTCGTAGTAGACAAATGAGCGGTAGGCCGGATGGCCGTCGGGGGCGATGTTCCAGATTTCGCGCAGGGGCCACTGGCCGTGGCTGCGGAAGATGGGGATGAAGGTGCCGAACTGGTTCCAGCGCGTCTGCAGTTCGCGCCACTCGCGCAGGTCTTCGGTCTCCACGCCCGTCTTGTCGAAGGTGCGCTGTGCTGCCTCGTAGCGACGCTCCACGCAGAAGCCTCCCTGGTCCATACCCCAGAAGGGGATGCCTGACAGGGAGAAGTTGAGACCGGCCGACATCTGTGCCCGCATATCTTCCCACCGCGTGCCTATGTCGCCGCTCCAAGTGGCCGTGGAGTAACGCTGCTGTCCGGCAAAACCGCTGCGGGTGAGCAGGAACACACGGGGTTCGCCCTCCTTCTTTTTTATGTTTTTCCAAGTGCTGCGCTGTCCGTCGTAGATGGCCATCGCATTGACCAGCGAATAAGCGTTGAAGTATTCCGTGGAGGTGCCGAGGGCGGTGGGGCCGCAGAGTGCCTTGCGGTACCACATCGGGGTGCAGTCGCGCACGTTAGGCTCGCTGGCGTCCATCCACCAGGCGTCTACCATTGAGTTAAGTGTTGAGGATTGAGAGTTGAGAGACTTTACTCCTGGTGCCTCAAAACTAACGTCTCTGAACTTTGAACTCTGAACCCTTAACCTAGTGTAGAGGGCGTTGTCCATCTGCTGCCAGAACATCTTGCGGGCATCGGGGTCGTAAGCGTCGTAAAAACCGTTCTTGTAGCCTGGGCCGACCCAGTCGTGGATGTCGTCGGTAGGGCTTTGGTTATACATCCAGCCGTGGGCATCAAGTTCCTTGTAGTTATCGGTGTTCACGTAGAACTTAGGCCATACGCTGATCATAAAACGCCCGTGCATCTGGTGGACGCAGTCGACCATCGCCTGCGGGTCGGGGTAGCGCGAGGCCTCGAAACGGTGGCTGCCCCACTGGTCTTCGGGCCAGTAGTTCCAGTCCTGGACAATGTTGTCGATGGGGATGTGGCGTTGGCGGAACTCGGCCAGCGTCTGCAAGAGTTCCTGCGAGGTCTTGTAGCGCTCGCGGCTCTGCCAGAAGCCCAAAGCCCACTTAGGATAGAGGCTGGCCTTGCCGGTAAGCGTGCGGTAGCCGGAAATGACCTCGTCGAAAGTGCGTCCGGCAATGAAGTAGTAGTCCATATCGCGGGCCATCTCGCTCCAGATGGAGAGTTGGCCGCGCTCCTTCTCACTACGTGGTGGGGCCACCCGCAGGCCGATATAACTCTCGCCGCCGTCGGGCTTCCACTCTATGCGCAGTTGGGTGCGCTCACCCGCCTTCAGAGGCACGGCAAACTTATAGGCGTTGGGGTTCCAGGCCGTGCGCCAGCGTTCAGGCACCACTTCCTGTCCGCCGATAAAGACGCGGACATAGCCTGCATAGTAGAGGATGAACTGGTGGAGTTGGGTTTCGAGAGGCTCTATGTATCCCTCGTAGACGACATTGGCTCCGTCGAGACGGAAGCCCTGGGGCAGGTTGCGGATGCCTCCCTGGTCGGTACGACGGGCAATCTCCGACTTCTCGGGCGTGTCGTATTCGTAGTAGATGCTGTCTTCGCCACGCACCACCGTCTGGCCGTTGCGGTCGGTGTAGGTGCCCGTGAGGCTGCCCGGACGGCCTTGGCGGTCGTAGAGGCGGAAAACGCGGTTCAACTGAAGGTAATCATCGGGCTTGCCGAAGCGGCAGAAGGAGTAGGAGTCCCAGAGCAGGCCATAGCCCTTGGTGGAGAGGACGAAAGGAATGGAGACCTTCGTGTTGTACTGGAAGAGGTCCTCGTTTTTGCCCTTCATATTGAGTTCCTCGCTCTGGTGCTGGCCCAGTCCGTAGAAAGCCTCGTCGTCGGGACTGTCGAACAGCATCTGCCATTGCAGGCCGTGCTTCATCGCCTCGGTGGGTTGCGCTCCGCCCTTGATGCCCAGTTCGCGGTCAGGCACGGTGAAGGGCCAGAAGCGTTTGCCACCCGTGGCTTCGGCCAACAGTTGCTTGCCGCTGCCATCCTTAAACTGCAGGGCACCTGTCTGTTTGCTGACCACGGCCTGAACACCAGCGGCTTTCACCACTATGCTTTGCGCGTCTTCATCGACTGTGAATGCAGGCTTGGCCGTCTGCGGGACAATCATCAGCGAGGGCTGCTTCTGCGGCAATTGCTCCTCGCTGGTGGCCTGCACACGGATGATGCGGTCGCCCACCACCTGAAGGCGGACGATGCGGGCCTCCCCCCAGTCGGGGCGGATGGTGACATATTGTCCCTGCGTCTCGACTGTGGCAGCATATATAACCCCTGTCACTGACAGCACAAGGGCTAAAAACAGGATTCTCTTCATATCACTAAACCAGAACTTTCAGGAAAACATCGCCAGCCTCACGCAGCACTTGCGGCAGGAAGCAGGAAGCAATGAGGATGATGAGGCCGATGATGAGCACCGTGATGACATTCTGCTTACAGCCTTTCCACTCCTTGAGGATGATGCCCCAGACATTGCTGAAGGTGACGTTGAGTGCCATCAGTATGCACCACGAGAAGGCCAGCAGGGTGGCTGACTCCTGGAGGAAGCCCTTACCAACGCTCAGTCCGAAGAACTGGCTGTACCACAGCAGACCGGCCAGGGCGCAGAAGAAGATGTTGTTGGCATAGAGGCTTGTCTTGCCGTAGTCGCCCCAGGTCTTGTTCTTCTGGTTCTGGAAGAGGCAGTAGGCGGCGTTTACCAGGAATCCGCCGAAGGTGACCACCAGCGTGGCGGGCAACGAGGCGAACAAGGGGTCGGAGTTGTCGAAACGGATGCTGTCGCCCATTGAGAGGCCGATGGCGAAGCAGCCGCTCATAAAGCCGGCCAGCAGGGCGATGGCGATGCCTTTGGGGAAGTTGAAGTCCTTGACAGCCTCGCGCTTCTCCTCCTCGCTGAGGGATGCCGACTTCATTGCTCCGGCAATGCCGATGACGGCGATGCCGATGAGGGTGACGATGACGCCGACGAGGACGGCCACAGTGATATGGTCGGACTCGCTGAGGGCCTTACCAAAGAGGGGCTTGATGAACGGCGGCAGGATGACACCCAGGCCGGCACAAGTGCCCAGCGCCAGCGACTGGCCGAGAGCCACGCCCAGATAGCGCATAGACAGTCCGAAGGTGAGACCGCCGACACCCCAGAGCATACCGAAGAAGAGTGTGAGCCACGCTTCCCGCGAATGGCTGCCGATAAGGGCGAAGAGCGACTCGCCCTCAGGCACGGCCAGACAGGCTCCCACGAGTGGGAAGAGGGCGTAGGCGAAAAGACCCTGGGTGAGCCAGAAACTTTCCCAACTCCAGTCCTTTATTTTGTTGATGGGTACGTAACAACTGCTCTGGCAGAACGCGCCAATGGCGATAATGATAAGTCCGATAAAGAGTTCCATTTTTGATTGTGATTAAATTAATAATATCGTTAGTAGGCTGCAAAAATACACAAAAAAGCCGAAAGCACAAAAACTTTCGGCCTTTTTTTGCAACTCTGGTCAGAAGTGGAGGCGTAAGTCGCAGCCCAGTTGCAGGGGGTTGGCCTTTTGCGCAAAGAACTTCTGTGAGCCTGCCGCAGAACTTTCCACGGCAAATGTATTGTATTTTGTGTTGGTTAAGTTGCGTCCCCACAGCGAAACCACTACTGGTCCCAGTTCGTAGTCGGCATGGGCGCCCAGGGTGATGTAGGCTTTCTGATAGAACGTGTTGGCCTCGTTCCACCAGGTTTTGCCCTGTCCGGCAACATTGGCGCCGATGGTCAGTTTGCCCAAATGGTAGTCGGCCATGGCGCTGAACGTATGCTGTGGGATGAAAGGCACATAGTTGTCCTTGTAACTGACAGGCGTGTACACGCCTCTTGATGCCTGCTCGAAGTCATCATATTCACCAAACTTAGCCAGAGTGTAGGCGTAGTTCACGGCCCAGTCAAGGTGGTTGTTCACAGCCTTTCCCCGCAGCGTTGCCTCGGCACCGAAAGAGTGGCTCTTGCCGGCATTGTCGATGATACGGCCATAGTTGAAGACTTGGCTCATCTTCGACACCTGCTGGTTGCGGATGTCCATATAGTAGAGGGCCAGGTCGGCATGGACTGCACCGCCGAAGAGGTTCAGGTGGGTACCCACCTCGAAGTTCCACGACTCTTCAGGCTTATAACTGATGCGGTCCTCAATGTTGTCGTAGTCCAAGGGAGTGTGCTGTACGTCGTAGTCGCCCCGCATAGCATCCTGCTGGTGAGCATTAAGGTCGGCCTGGAGAATATCGGTGAACATCTGTATGTTGTAGCCGCCTGAGCGCGCACCCTTCGAGACGAGGGCATAGACATTGCCGTAATTGTCGTTGAGGGTGAAGGTAAGGCCAAACTTTGGCAGTAGTTGCGTGTAGGACTTCGAGCGCTCGTCGTCCAAGAGCGATGTCAGATGATAGGTGGCCTGCCGCTGGGCCGTGCCGCCCGTCATATTCATATAGGCCAGCGCGTGGTACTTGAAGTTCATGATGTCGTGGTTCAGCCTGAGTCCGAGGGTAAGTTTCAGGCGGTCGGCTAGCAGGATGTTCGACTCGTGGAAGAGGGCATAGTTCATCTGCTGGTTGTGGAAGTCTCCCGGCACACCCATTTCTGCCGTCATCGACACACCTGCAATTGACTGTTGCACAGCCTGCTTGGCAGCAGCCTCGGCGGCGGCCTGTGGCATACCCTGGCCAAGCATCTGCTGGAGGATTCGCGGATACATAGACTGCTCCATGGCCCCAGTCATAGCGTTGGTAATGGCATCGCTAATGGGGCCGGTGATGGCATCGCCGAAATGGACGGGGGCATCGGTACGGAGCCACTGGTAACTGCCGAAAACACCGCTGGCGTGCTGCCAACGACTGCCATTCTGGCTGCGAAGCACAAACTCCTGGGTCAAAGCGTGGGTCTTCTGACGCTGTTCCAAACTCAGATAGTCGGGTATCATATAGTCTTGATCCATCAGCATCTGGTCTTTCAAAAACTGGTAGCTGGTAGTTGAGGTAAAGATGTAGGGAGCCGTCTGCAAATCGCCCCCGACACCAGCTGAGAGAGCCAGGCCAGTATTCAGCATATTACGAGTGTAGCCGTTCATAATGGTGGTGGCAGGGTCTGCAGGTGTCAGTAGTTCTGAACCCGATAGCAGGGCCTCACCGTAGCCAAAGCCGTTCTGATTAACGTATTGGTAGTCGGTGGTCCAGTCTATCTTCAGATGCTCTGTGGGCGTCCAAATCAGGCGGCCCTTTCCGCCGGCCTCATTGCTTTTGTCGTTCTTTTCAGAGAAATTCTGGTTGCCGAAGAAACCGTTCTGTCCACTATAGAAGCCGGCCAAGCTGAAAGCAAGTTTGTCGCTGGGACGGTGGAAATGTGCCAGCTCCACATTGCGGTAAAAGCCAGTACCTATGCCCAAGTTGATGTCGGTGCCCTGATAGCTCATCGGATTTTTTGAGTACACACGCACCAAACCGCCTTCGGCGTTCAGACCGTAGAGCGTGCCTTGCGGACCACGCAAAATATCAACACGGTCGAGCATATAGAAATGGTTGTTGAAGGAGGCCTTCGACATCAAGGGGATGTTGTCGTAGTAGACCACCACAGCAGGGTTGTTGATGCGAGAACCAATGCCGCGAACATACATAGACGATGTGAGACGTGAGCCGTATGCGGGCATAGCAAACGATGGCACATGCTGCGACAACTGGCTGAGGTCGTGGATGTTGAGTTGTCGCATCTCGCCTTCGCCGAAGGCGTTGCTGCTCAACGGCTGCTGGCGCAGGCGCACCTGCTCCTTGGGTTGTGCCACAACGATGACCTCGTCGAGGTCGACCACGCGGCTGGTGTCGGCAGGAATGGTGATACTGCCCCCATTAGCCAGGGAACAGACTGAATTGAAAGCCAAAAGGGCAAGAGTAAGTATTCTGTTCATTCGTAAAAATAATTGATTTGAGGGTGCAAAGATACTCACATTTACTGGGTCTGGCAATCCATATTTATAAGGATTTTGTCGGCATCATAATCTATCGTTTCTGAAGAAAGGCTAAAAAAAAGGGAAATATTTTGGCGCAAAGGAAAAAATGTCTACCTTTGCACGGCACACTTTGACTGAAGTTTAATTAAAAAGACAACCTTATGGAACAAACCGTAAAAATACGTTGTAAGAATAACAACAAAAATTATGAAGTGCCCGTCGGATGCAAACTGGAACAACTCTGGCAGCAAACGGGGTTAATAATGGAGTACGGTCCCATTAACGCCCGAGTGAACAACAAAGTGGAGGGAATGCACTACAGACTTTACAAGGCCAAGGATGTGGAGTTCTTCGACATCACATCTGCTTCAGGTCTGCGTGCATACACACGAACACTCTTCTTCATACTATGCAAGGCTGCACACGAGATGTTTGAGAATTGTCGCGTCACCATCGACATACCTGTCTCAAACGGCTACTACGTAGACCTCCAACTGGGGAGACCCGTGACACTCGACGACGTGGGCATGCTGAGAAGGCGCATGAACGAGCTCATTAGCCAAGCTCTGCCCATAAGGCGCTATGAGACAACCACAGAAGAGGCCATCAAGATGTTTGAAAATAGCGAGAGCCACTCGAAAGTGAAACTGCTACGCTCCTTGGGAACACTCTACACCACCTATTACGACCTTGACGGATATAAGGACTACTACTACGGTGCACTCCTCACAAACACTTCCCAAATATACCTCTTCGGGCTGGAGAAATACTACGACGGCCTGCTCCTGAGACTGCCCTCAAGAAACAGTCCCGGCGAACTGGAAGAAATGGTCATGCAGGACAAAATGTTCGGCATATTCAAGGAGCACCACCAGTGGCAGGATGTCTTGGGACTGAGAACCGTGGGAGACCTGAATGAGGTCATCGACAAAGGCTTCACATCGCAACTCATACAAATCAGCGAAGCCCTGCAGGAAAAGAAAATTTCACAGATTGCCGACGACATCTGCCGACACAAAGGTGTAAGGATGGTGCTCATAGCCGGACCGTCGTCATCGGGCAAGACTACCACCTGCATGCGTCTGAGCGTACAACTGGCGGTCAATGGCATCAAGCCGATACCCATCTCACTCGACGACTACTTCCTCGACCGGGAACAGACACCACGCGATGAAAAGGGCGACTACGACTTTGAGCATCTGCATGCCCTCAATCTGCCGTTGCTCAACGAGCACCTCAATGCGCTCTTCAGGGGTGAAGAGGTGGAGCTGCCACGCTACGACTTCCACACAGGCACCTCACAGATGAGTGGGCGCCGGATGCGACTCAAGGACAATGAAATGCTGGTGGTCGAGGGCATACACGCCCTGAACCCGGAACTGACGGCACAAATCCCAGAAGACAAGAAATACCGCGTTTATGCCTCGGCACTCACCACAATCCTGCTCGACAACCACAACTATGTGCCCACTACCGACAACAGGTTGTTGCGACGAATCATACGCGACCATAAGTACCGGGGCATATCGGCACAGGAGACCATACGACGGTGGCCATCGGTGCGCAGGGGGGAAAACCGATGGATTTTCCCCTATCAGGAAAATGCAGAACAGATGTTCAATACTGCTATGATTTTCGAACTCGCAGTCATCAAGCGACAGGCAGAAGCATTGTTGGAGCAAGTCCCAGAAAACTGCACAGAATATACAGAAGCATACCGGCTCAGAAAATTCCTCGCATACATACGACCCATTCCAGAAGAACAAATACCACCAACTTCCCTACTCAGGGAATTCCTCGGCGGCTCCTCATTTACCTATTAAGATGATTTCTATTAATTCGCTAAAATGTGCGCAGCCCCTACCCTCCCTTGTGGGAGAGGGGTTAGGGGTGGGGACAGTATCCCTCTCTGAAACAGGATAATACAGCCCCAATCCCTACCCTTTATGGGAGGGGAGCGGCTGCGAGTTGTTTCTTCAAAATATAGAACATACCTTAAAAACAGGATGATAAAAAAACAAACCAACAACACCTGCCTCACAGTTCTACTACTTGTGCCCATCCTAGCCGCATGCGCCAGGATGGGCAGCCCCGACGGAGGATGGTACGATGAGACACCCCCATACGTAGTCAGCTCAACACCTGACGACAAGGGCATAAACCAAACGGGAAGGAAAGTCACCATCAACTTCAACGAGTACATTAAGATTGAGGACGCACAAAACAAGGTCATCGTCTCACCACCACAACTCGAACAAGCAGATATCAAGGCACAGGGAAAACGCATCATCGTAAGCCTCAAAGACTCCCTTAAGCCCAACACCACATACACCATAGACTTTAGCGACGCCATCAGCGACAACAACGAGGGAAACCCAATGGGCAACTACACCTTCTCCTTCTCAACTGGCTCACACATAGACACCCTACAGGTCTCAGGCTACTGCCTCAACGCAGAAGACCTCGAACCCATCAAGGGTATCTTAGTCGGACTATACCCATACTGGAACCCGCGCGACACCCTCCGCGACAGCATCTTCCATAAAGAGCCTATGATGCGCGTCTCACGCACTAACACCAGCGGACAATTCACCATCAAAGGCGTGGCCCCAGGGGCATACCGGGCCTTCGCCCTCAACGATGCAGACGGCGACTTCGTCTATGGGCAGAAAAGCGAAACCATAGGATTCGACACAGACAGCATCGTACCCTCCTGGAAACCCGACACACGACAGGATACCATCTGGCGCGACACACTACACATCGACAACATCCTACGAGTTCCCTATACCCACTTCCTACCAGACGATGTCACCCTCTTCTGCTTCCAAGAGACAATCACAGACCGCTCACTAATCAAGATGGAGCGGAAAGAGCCACAAAAGATAGAACTCTTCTTCACCTACGGATGCGACTCTCTGCCACGACTCCGGGGACTCAACTTCCAGAGCGACAGCGCCTTCGTCATCGAAGCATCCGCTAAGAAGGACACCATCTGCTACTGGCTCAGAGACACCACACTCATAAACCAAGACACACTCGAGATAGAACGTACCTACCTTATGACTGACACCCTCGGACAGCTCTTTGAAATGGTCGACACCGTCCAGGCATTGCCAAAACAGCCATACGAAAAACGTATGAAAGAAAAAGCCAAGGAGCTGGAGAAATGGCAAAAAGAACAGGAGAAAAAGAAAAAACGCGACGAGCCATACGACTCCGTACACCCATCAAAGCCCCTACAACCAAAGATGAGCATCAGCGGACAAATGACGCCGCTCGACGTGTTTCGCATAGAAATGCCTGAACCACTACAACGATGCGACACCACCGCCGTCCATCTCTACCAGATGATCGACTCCGTCTGGTATAACTGCCCCCACGAAATGGTGCAGACAGGCACACGGAAATATGAACTCCTGGCACTATGGAAAGAGGGATTTGAATACAGTCTCGAAATCGACTCCGCAGCCTTCCAAAGCATCTACGGACTAACGTCAAAACCCATCAAACAGGGAATAAAGGTAAACACACAGGAAGCATACAGCACACTGACCATCACACTCTCCGACATTCCACAAACCTGCGATACAGCATCAGTAGTCCTGCGCCTCCTCGACACTTCAGGCAACATCGTCAGACAAAAAAGCATCCCTTATAACTTATCACTTCAATCAGCTTTCACATTCGTCAAGCCAGGAAAATATTTCCTCTCAGCCTTCATAGACCTCAACAACAACGGCGTTTGGGATACAGGTGCCTACGACAAGGCACTACAACCAGAACCCGTATACTATCATCCCGAAGAAATTGAATGTAAGGAAAAGTGGGATGTCACAAGACAGTGGAACCTCAAAGCCACACCACCATACCGCCAGAAACCCAACAAACTCGTCAAGCAAAAACCAGAAAAGGAAAAACAACTCAAAAACAGAAACCTACAACGAGCCAAAGAACTCGGCAAAGAATACATCAAACAAACAGGAATCAATCTATGAAACGAATAGCATTATTATTAACAATAATCTCTCAACTCTCAATGCTCAACACTCAACTCTTTGCCCAATGCGGCATAGACAACAAAGCATTCAACCCAGGAGAGAAACTCGACTATACACTCTACTTCAACTGGCAGTTCGTATGGGTAAAAGTCGGAACAGCCACCATGCACACCACCAAAACCAACTACCAGGGACAAAACGCACTCAAAGCCACACTCATCACACGCGGCAACAGCAAGCTCGACGGAGTCTTCATGATGCGAGACACACTCGTATCCATCTGCACAGAAGACAACCTACAGCCAATCTACCACCGAAAAGGAGCACTGGAAGGCAAAAGATACTACGTTGACGAACTCTGGTACACATACCCACACGGCAACTGCCACCTCAAAATGCACCGAATCACACACCACGGAGAACACCAGTGGCAGGAAAAAGAATACGCATCCTGCATCTACGACATGATGAGCATCTTCCTACGCGCACGAAACTTCGACCCATCCGCACTCAAAAAAGGAGACATCATACCACTCCCCATCAGCGACGCCAAACACCTCATCAACTCATGGCTGGAATTCCGCGGAAGAGAAAACTTCAAAGTCAGCACAACAAAAGAAAAATTCCGCACCCTCGTCTTCTCCTTCTACGAGCGGGAAGACAACAAGACAAAAGAACTCCTCCGGTTCTACGTCACCGACGACCAGAACCACATACCAGTCCGACTCGACATGTTCCTCTCCTTCGGCTCAGCAAAGGCATTCCTCAATTCCTACGAGGGAGTCCGCTCAGAGATGACATCGAAGATCAAGTAGACGCTTTCCTCTTCATAAAGTTCAGGCAGATCCATCCCAATATTCCAAGCACCACCACCAGCATGGTCTGCACGGTGTGGACGATGAGCACGAAGTAGAGAGCGTGCTCGTCGGCCACACCATATAGTATAAGCATAGTCTTCACAGCAAAGTGCCAAGGCCCTGCTCCGTTGGGCGTGGGAACAATGACAGCTATCGAACCCACCACGAAAGTTACCAAAGCACAACCTATGCCCAGATCTGCAGTAAACGAAAAGCAGAAGAAAGTGAGATAATAGTGCAGGAAATAACTGGCCCAAATGCCCAAAGTCATCAGTAGGAACAGCGGCATATTGCCGATGTGGCGAAGCGAGACAACACCCTCCCACACCCCACGAAGCGTGTCTTTCACCCGGTTGTAGATGGAAAGTCGCTTCAACAGGAAATATAACAGCACAACAACAGCCAGACCGCAGACAACTGTGACCAGCCACCCTTCAAGCGAGAAGCCACTCAGGATGCTGTTAAACGATGTTCCCGTCTTTCGGAAGAACGTCCCAAAGATGCTCATCTCGAAAAGCAGAGTCAGACCAGTAACAAGCAGCATCACCAGCGTGTCAACCACCCGCTCGGTAACCACCGTGCCAAGCGCCTTGGGAAAGGATACTCCGTCCCATCTGCGCAACACGCCGCATCGTGTAAACTCGCCGATACGGGGCACCACCAGCGAAGCGGCATAGCTGAGAAAAATGGAGCAGACGGCTACACTCTTCCTTGGCACCTCACCCACTGGCGCTAGCGTTTGACGCCAGCGCCAGCCGCGAAGGGCCTGCGCCAGAATGCCGAAGGGAAAGGAGAGCAGCATCCACGTCCAGTCCATTTCGTGTAACAGCACATGGCTGATGCGCTGGAAGTCGAAGTCGCGGTACATCCAGTAGAGAATAGCTCCGCCGAGCAGCAGCGGAAACAAACCCTTCACTATTCTCTGTATACCCTCCATCTTACTCATCACTCATCACTATTCACTTTCCCCTCATCCCTTCACTAAAATGATAGATGACGATGCCCGCCGTCACCGACACGTTGAGCGAGTGCTTAGTGCCGTGTTGTGGTATTTCCAGGCATCCGCTACAGGCGTCCACCACTTCCTGGTGGACGCCTTTTACTTCGTTGCCTAAAACGACAGCATAACGCCGCCCTTTCTGGGGGTGAAATTTGGAAAGCACGGTAGAACCTTCAGCTTGCTCCACGGCCAGAACCTCCACACCCTTGCCCTTCAGCGCCTCAACAGCCTGAAGGGCATTGTCGTAGTAGCGCCATTCCACGCTGTCCTCGGCTCCAAGGGCGGTTTTGTGTATCTCGATATGTGGCGGACAGCCCGTTATGCCGCACAGACAGACAGCCTCCAAACGGAAGGCATCAGCCGTGCGGAACACCGCTCCAACGTTATGCATAGAGCGCACGTCATCAAGCACCACCACCAGCGGCAACTTCTCTGCCTGGCGGTACTGCTCCAGCGTGAGCCGCTGCATCTCTATGGTGCGAAGTTTCCTCACTCTTCAGAGAAGTCGCTCTTGCCAACACCACAGATAGGGCAAACCCAATCTTCAGGGATGTCTTCAAAGGCTGTGCCTGGGGCAATGCCGCTGTCAGGGTCGCCTGTTGCGGGGTCGTAGACGTAACCGCAAACGTCGCATACATACTTTTTCATAGTCTTTTGTGTTAATGGGTTAATAATATTTCAATTATCACTATTCACTTGAGGTGGTAGGATGGCGGCAAGCCGCTCCACGATAGTCTCAGGGGCAATGCCGTTCAGGCAGCGATAGTCTCCATAACGGCAGGGCTTTTGGCCGAAGATGCTGCACGGTTGGCACTCCAAGTCGAGGCAGATGGCGTTCTCCCGCTTCTGCCCCCAACCCATAAAGCCGGCTATCGGATGGGTGGCCCCCCAAACGGAGACAACCTTGACGCCACAGAGCGAGGCCAAGTGCATATTTGCCGAATCCATCGAAAGCATCGCGTCCAAATGGCTCATCAGAATCAGTTCCTGGTGCATCGTCTCCAAGTGTTTGCCCACGTAAGTGCACTGGGGCATCTGCTGCTCCCATTGGGGGAAAGTGGCATCTTCGTCCTTGCCGCGACCGAAGAGGAAAATGCGGCAACGGGGGTACTTCTCGCAGAGAAGCCTGATAGCAGTCTCCATCTTCTCCTTGGGATAGATTTTCCCCTTGTGGGCGGCAAAGGGGGCAATGCCAATCCAGTGCTCCCAGTTGCGCTTCGGCCCGATGGCCTTGGGCAGGAGTCCCAAATCTCCACCCTCAGGAGGGAAAATGGAGTGAAAGTCAATCTTTTCGATGGGGAAGCCGAGACGGGCAAACACATCGATATAATTCTCAAACGGAGTCGGCAGTTGCTGCCGGCTCTTTTTTTTGCCCACCAACTGGCGGCGCAGGCGGCGATGCTTGTCGATGTGCTGCACCTTGAACCGCCCCAGGTTGAACCTCATTCGCAGATATTCCGAGCGGAGCACGGCATGCAGGTCGGCCACGTGGGTGAACTGCTTGGCCGTGAGACGGCGGTAGAGGGCATTCAGCCCCTTCACCCCACGGTATTCGCCCTTGACATCGGCCTCCATAAAGTTGACATTGGGGGCGAGGTCGTCGAAAAGCGGACGCGCAAACGGCCGGCTCAACACCGTGATACGGACATCAGGGTACTGCTGCGACAACGCCCACACCACAGGCACTGCCATTGCAACATCGCCTAAGGCCGAGAAACGTATGACAAGAATGTGCTTTTTCATTCACTCAACTCTCAACACTCAACTCTTGTAAAGCACGGGATTGGTCGTTGGGTCGTTGTACATCTTCATTTGCCTGTAGACCTTCATCACCTTACGGCCCTCCCGATAGTCGTCAAGCAACTGGTCGATGGCCAGCGAGAGGTCTTTCTGCTGCTCCAACAGCACAGACAGTTTCCCCTGGCAGCGGGCCTTGTGCTCCTCAGAAGCATCCTCACGCTCCACCTGCTCACGCATATGGTAAATCTTCAGCGCCAGAATCGACAGCCTGTCCACAGCCCAAGCCGGACTCTCCGTGTTCAGCCTTGCGTCAGGCAGAGGAGTCACCTCGCTGAACAACTGGCGGAAATAAGAGTCAATGTCTTCCACCAAGTCGGTGCGGTCCTGGTTCGAGTTGTCAATCCTTCGCTTCAGGGCCAGAGCGTCGGCAGGCGCAATGTGCGGGTCGCGGATGATGTCCTCAAAGTGCCACTGTACAGTGTCAATCCAGCACTTCAGGTAGAGACTGTACTCTATACTGGCCCTCTGGTAGGGATTTCTGATGGGGGTGTCCACATCGTCAGTCAGGTGATAGTCACGAATCGCCTGGCGGAAAATATTGTTAGCTTGCTCTGTAAACGTCATTTTATTATCAATTTTCAAATTTTCGATTTTCGATTAAATCCGTTCAATCCGTCGTCTCCGCTTGCAAATTTACGATAACTTTCCCAATCACGCAACCTTTTTCTAAATTTTTAAGCATTTTTGCAATGCCAACTCAATTTATTTTCGTACTTTTGCCCCCATAAATGGTCAATGTCCATTAGCCAATGGTCAATAAACAGTAAAATATGAAAATCCTGATTATCAACGGCCCCAACCTCAATATGCTTGGCCAGCGCGAGCCAGGCATCTACGGCAGTTCATCATTCGACACCTTCCTGCCCCGTCTGCGCGAGCGTTTCCCAGATGTGGAGATTGACTACTACCAGAGCAACGTAGAGGGATTCCTCATCGACAAGATGCAGGAGGCAAACACCAGTTGCGACGGCATCGTCCTCAACGCCGGCGCCTACACCCACACCAGCATCGCCCTGCAAGACTGCATCCGCTCCCTCCGCGTGCCAGTAGTCGAAGTGCACATCTCCAACGTGCACCGGCGCGAAGAGTTCCGTCATCACAGTTACATTTCCTGCGCCTGCGTAGGCGTCATCTGCGGCTTCGGCCTCGACTCTTACCGGCTGGCCATAGAAGCACTTACTGCTAGCCCCCTAAGTTAGGGGGTTGGGGGTCTGAACTGGTCAATGGTCAATGGTCAAAGGTCAATGGAATCATACATCCTTCAACACTCCTCACCAGAGCCGACCTATCTCCACCAACTCTATCGAGCCACCAACCTTCATCTGCTCAACGGCCGAATGGCCAGCGGACACCTGCAAGGACGGCTGCTGAAGATGCTGGTGCAGATGATTCGTCCGCGCAACATTCTCGAAGTAGGCACCTTCAGCGGCTACAGCGCCATCTGTATGGCCGAAGGACTGGAAGAGGGCGGAAAAGTCTACACCTTCGAGATAGACGACGAGCTGGAAGACTTCACCCGACAATGGATAGAACAGTCGGAAGTCGCCAACCGCATCGTGTTCACCATCGGCGACGCCAACACCCTCGCACCACAACTCGGCATCACCTTCGACCTCGCTTTCATCGACGGCGACAAACGCACCTACGTCGAAACCTACGAGACCGTGCTCCAGCTCATCCGACCAGGCGGATTCATCCTGGCCGACAATACGTTATGGGACGGCCACGTCACCGACCCCGCCTACGACCACGACCGGCAGACGCAGGGCATACGCCGATTCAACGACCATCTTGTAGCCGACAACCGCGTAGAGCAAGTTATACTCCCCCTCCGCGACGGCCTCACCCTCATCCGCAAGAGGACGTAGGGGCCAAAAAGTTTGGTTCGTCCAAACTGGTAGTTTGGTTCGTCCAAAGTCATAGTTTGGTTCGTCCAAACTCTGAGACAGGTTCGGCCTGTTTTTTTGACGAATACATTATAATTTGTTATTTTCTTCTATTTTACGGGAAAATCGCTTGGTGGTATCGGCTTTTTTTCCTAATTTTGCAGCGCAATTGTATGACAGGGGAAAAATGGACGCTATCACAGAGAAAACCATTGACATAGAAAAAATTCTCCGGAGCAAGCTGGGCGCAAAGGCGAGCCGGATGCCAGCCTTTGCCGTCAATTGGCTGAAACGCATCGTCCACGAAGACCAGTGCAACCAATTCCTTTGGGATGCCCGCGACCTGAAAGGCACGCCTTGGCTGGAAGCCTGCATGAAGTTTCTCGACACCAAGCTGGAGGTGGAGGGAATGGAGAATCTGCCGCCCAAAGACGACGGCCGGCTCTACACTTTTGTGAGCAACCACCCTATGGGAGGCATCGACGGCGTGGCCCTCGGCTCCATCATCGGGCGGCATTACGACGACCGCTTCCGCTATCTGGTGAACGACCTGCTGATGAACCTGCCAGGCTTGGCACCAGTCTGCATCCCCATCAACAAGACCGGCAACCAGAGCCGCTCGTTCCCTGCAATGGTAGAGACAGGATTCAAGGGCGACTACCACATCCTGATGTTCCCCGCCGGACTATGCTCGCGCCGCCATAACGGAGAAATACGCGACCTGCCGTGGAAAAAAACATTCATCACAAAAAGCGTTGAGACACAACGTGACGTAGTCCCCATACATTTCGGAGGCCACAACAGCAACTTCTTCTACCGGCTGTCGAACATCAGTGACCGCTATGTGAAGAAAGTGAACATCGCCATGCTCTTCCTCGTCGACGAAATGTACAAGAACACCGGCAACACCTTCCCCGTGAAGATAGGCAAACCCATACCCTGGCAGACATTCGACAAAAGCAAGTCGCCCGCACAATGGGCAGAATACGTCAAAGAACAGGTCTATGCCCTAAAACTATAAACTTTAGAAATGGAACACAACATCATCGACCCCATCCCAAAGGAGGTGCTCAAACAGGAACTCACACCCGACAAGCAGCTCCGCATGACCAACAAGAGCCACAACAAGATTTATATCATCACGGCGCACAATGCGCCCAACGTGATGCAGGAAATAGGGCGTCTGCGAGAAATCGTCTTCCGTGAGGCAGGCGGCGGCACAGGCAAGGAAGTCGACATCGACGAGTTCGACACTTGCGAAAACTGCTACAAACAGCTAATTGTCTGGAACCCAGAAGAGAATGAAATCATCGGAGGATACCGATACCTGGAAGGCACAAAGTGGGAACTCGACGACAAAGGGCAGCCAAAACTGGCCACAAGCCACATGTTCCACTTCTCAGACAAGTTCCTCTCCGACTATATGCCCTACACCATCGAGCTGGGACGCTCATTCGTCAGCCTGCCATACCAAAGCTCCAAAATGGGCGCAAAAAGCCTCTTCGCGCTCGACAACCTCTGGGACGGACTGGGAGCACTCACCGTCATCATGCCAAACGTCAAGTACTTCTTCGGAAAAATGACCATGTACCCCAGCTACATCCGCGAAGGGCGCGACATGATACTCTACTTCCTGCAAAAGCACTTCAGCGACAAAGACAAACTGGTCATCCCGATGAAACCGCTGAAAATCGAGTCCGACGTGCAGGAACTGGAAAAGCTCTTCTGCGGAAAGGACTTCAAGGACGACTATCGCATACTGAACGGGGAAATACGCCGTCTGGGCTACAACATACCGCCACTCGTGAACGCCTATATGAGCCTCTCGCCAACCATGCGCCTCTTCGGCACAGCCATCAACTACGGCTTCGGCGACGTAGAGGAAACCGGCATACTCATCGCAATGGACGAAGTGCTGGAGGAAAAAAAGGTACGCCACATAGACTCCTTCATACGCGAAAATCCAGAAGCGCTACGACTCACCAGCGGGGCCAACAAAGTCATCTACAAAGAAAAGAAAGAAGAAACAGCATGAAACTGACAAAGACCGCCATCCTCCTCGCAACAGCCATCCTGACACTGGTATGCACCACCACAGCCTTTGCCGGCCAAACTGACGAACCCGTCTCCAAGGAAACCAAGAAAGAAGCAAAAAAAATGGAGAAAGAGGGATGGAAACCACTCCCACTGGCAAAGCCCATAGCCGAGCAGCTGCAACGCTCGGCAGACCTGCGCAAAGAGCGGCTCAGCGACCACCTGCCCCGATACTTCATCGCCACAGGAGCAGCAAAGGCCGGAAGCATCGACATTGCAAAGACATTGGCCACCGAGAGGGCAAAGCAGGAACTGGCAGCACAAATGAACGCAGAGGTGAACTTGCTCACCGACTATTACCTCAACAATATGCAGGGCGGAGAAACCGCCTCCAACTCCTCATCAACCATCGAGACCCGAGTCAAAACCATACAGCGAGTGGGAAAAACCACTACCCTGATGGAAATCTGCCGAGACGCCGAAGGCGGCAACATCGAGGTGAAGGTGAGCATCGCACTCGACAAGGAAGCAATCCTAAAAGACCAATGATATGAGACAACTCCTAACGGCAGCGTTTCTGCTGGTTTGCATCTTGGCAGGAGCACAGAAGACAGTTAAAGTGGAAGGACATGCCGTCATCTACCACAACGAAGATATCACACCGGCGGAAGCACGACGGAAAGTGGTAGAACAAGCACGACTGGAAGCCATCAAAGAGCAGTTCGGCGCAAACATCTCGCAAAACAACATCTCGCTCATCACCGAAGAAAACGGAACATCAAACGCCTCCGTCTTCATGCTCGGAGAAAGCGACGTCAGAGGAACTTGGGTGCGCGACACAAAAGACCCACGAGTGGAAACACACATCGTGGACGGACGCACAGTTTATGAGGCCTGGGTAGAAGGAGAAGCACGCGAAATGGTGCAGGCCCCTGTCGACTTCAAATGGAAACTGCTGGCCAACGGAAAGGAAGACCGATACGAAGCAATGGAACTGCACGACGACGACGACTTCTACATCTCATTCCAGTCGCCGGTCTCAGGCTACCTGATGATATTCATGGCCGACGACAAGGAAACCGTCAATCTGCTCGTGCCCGATGAAGGAGAGGAATACTGCACGGTGAAGAGAAACGAAGTGAAACTGCTCGTCGACGACCCCGACCGCAGCTGGGTCGCCACACTACCAGAAAACCGAAGCGTGGAGTACGACCAGCTCTACGTCATCTTCTCGCCAAACGAAATGCACCCACCCATCACCAAAGTGAAAGGCGACAACTCAGACCTCAAGGCCAACCTGCGCCACGTGGCAGAACTGAGCTTCAGGGACTTCCACAAGTATCTGGGCAAACTGCGCAAAGACCCCAAGCTACAGCTGGAGAAAATGCTCGTCAAGGTATCGAGAAAGGAATAAACCACACCATAATATTATTATGAAGAGAATCATCTTACTGAGCCTCGCCGCCCTGCTCGCCGTTTCAGTCTCGGCACAATCGCCGGAGGAACTGGCAGCACAGCAGGCAAGCCTCGACTCAATCTTCCAGGCTATGCTCAACGCCAAACCCTCGAAAGAGGCCAAAGCCGAGGCCAAACGACTGGAAAAAGAAGGATGGAAACCGCAAGAGGGCGAAAAGAGCATCCTCCAACAAATACACGAAAGCCAGGTGCTCGCACAAGAGCAGATGGCCACAGCCGACAACACACTCACAGGCCGCTTCCTGATGCAGACGGCCATACAGACATCGTCTGCCTACACTACAGCCTATGCCACCGCCAGGGCAAAGGCACAAGCATTGCTGGGTGGCATGATTGAGACGAAAGTGAAAAGCCAAATGGAGGCGCGTATGAAAAACCAGGAACTGGCCGGAGGCAACGCCGCCTCAGAGTCGGAATTCAAACAACGCATACAGACCCTCGTCAAACAGTCGCTCAGAAACTGCATCCCAGTACTCTGCATCTACAGGCAACTGCCCAACAATCTCTACGAAGTGCAACTACGCCTCGCCGTTGACGGCAAGGTCTTACAGCTCTACAACCAATAGACGGCGCTATGGACATCCATCTGATTATGAACTTCCTCCGGCAGGTCATGGCCAACAACAACCGCGAGTGGTTCCACGCCCACAAGGCCGACTACGACACCGCTCGCGAGGAGTGGGAACAGGCCGTAGTGAAAGCCCGCAAACGCATTATCACATTCGACCCTTCGGTGGCAGAACAGCCGCTGAAGGACTGCACATACCGGTTCTATCGCGACACGCGCTTCTCACTAGACAAGTCGCCCTACAAAAACCACTTCGGAGCCTATATGAATGCCCACGGGAAGAAGGCACTACGGGGCGGCTACTATATCCACCTGGAGCCAGACGGGTGTCTGCTGGCTGTGGGCAACTACTGGCTGCCCACCAACATACTCACCTCGTGCCGCAACGAAATAATGGCCAACCAAGAGGCCTGGCTCCGTTGTGTGGAAAGCAAGGAGTTCAAGACTTTTTTCGATGCTCCTGAAGAGAGCGGCTGGGAAAGCCCGCAAGGATTTGGACTGGCTAAGCTGAAAACGTGCCCAAGCGGATTCCCACGCGACTACGAGCACATGAAATACCTCCGGCTGAAGGACTACTGCGCCTGGCACCGCGTCGAAGAACAATTCTTCGAGGGCGACGCATGGCTCAACCAGATGGAGCGCATCTTCAAGGCAGCAAAGCCTATGATGGACTTCCTCAACGCTGTCATAGACGACTACGAATAGGAAGTACATTCAACACAAATACAAAAAATAATAACCAACTAAAGGATAACTAAGTATGACAAAGAAAGAACTCAAGAAGGTACTCGTCCTCGGTTCGGGTGCTCTGAAAATCGGACAGGCAGGTGAATTTGACTACTCAGGCTCGCAGGCGCTGAAGGCGCTGCGCGAAGAGGGTATCAAAAGCGTGCTGGTGAACCCCAACATCGCCACCATCCAAACCTCAGACGGTATTGCCGACAAGGTGTATTTCCAGCCGGTGAACACCCACTTCGTCACCGAAATCATCAAAAAGGAGCGCCCCGACGGTATCCTGCTGGCCTTTGGTGGCCAGACGGCGCTGAACTGTGGCACCGAACTTTATCAGACGGGCGTGCTCAAGGAGTACGGTGTAAAAGTGCTGGGCACCAGTGTCGAGGCCATTATGAACACCGAGGACCGCGACCTCTTTGTGAAGAAACTCGGCGAAATCAGCCTGAAGGTGCCTGTGAGCCACGCCGTTGAGAATATGGACGACGCGCTGAAGGCCGCCCATGAGATAGGCTTCCCCATCATGATTCGCTCGGCCTACGCCCTCGGAGGTCTGGGCAGCGGCATTTGCCCCGACGAGAAGGCTTTCCGCGAACTGGCCGAGAGCGCCTTCACCTTCGCCCCGCAGATTCTCGTTGAAGAGTCGCTCAAGGGCTGGAAGGAAATTGAGTTCGAATGCATACGCGACGCCAACGACCACTGCTTCACCGTCGCCTCAATGGAAAACTTCGATCCGTTGGGCATCCATACTGGCGAGAGCATCGTGGTCGCTCCCACCTGTTCGCTGAAGGAGGAACAGGTGAAGATGTTGCAGGAAATCACCATCCGTTGCGTGCGCCATTTGAACATTGTCGGCGAATGTAACATCCAGTTCGCCTTCAATGCCGAGACCAACGACTATCGCATCATTGAAATCAACGCCCGCCTCTCGCGCTCCAGTGCACTGGCCTCAAAGGCTACGGGCTATCCTCTCGCCTTTGTGGCCGCCAAGATTGCCTTGGGCTACACGCTCGACCAGATTGGCGAGATGGGCACCACCTCGTCAGCATACGTGGCTCCGAGTCTCGACTATATGATTTGCAAGATTCCTCGCTGGGACCTGACGAAATTCGCCGGTGTAAGCCGTCAGATTGGCTCATCGATGAAGTCTGTCGGCGAGATTATGTCCATCGGCCGCTCCTTCGAGGAGATGATTCAGAAAGGTTTGCGCATGATTGGCCAGGGCATGCACGGATTCGTGGGCAACGACCACACCAAGTTCACCGACCTCGACGACGCACTGGCCAACCCCACCGACCTGCGCATCTTCGCCATCGCCCAGGCTTTGGAGGAAGGCTACTCCGTGGAGCGCATCGAAGAGCTGACAAAGATTGACGTGTGGTTCCTCGAAAGACTGAAGCATATCGTAGACCTGAAACATCAGTTGCAGGCGTACAACCGTCTGGAAGACCTGCCCGACGAGTTCCTGCTCGAAGTGAAGCGCTGCGGCTTCTCCGACTTCCAGATTGCACGGTTTGTGCTCAAGCCCCAAGGCGGCAATATGGAAAAAGAGAACCTGGAAGTGCGCCGCCACCGCAAGGAGCATGGCATCCTGCCATCGGTGAAGCGCATACCCACGGTGGCCAGCGAACATCCAGAGCTGACCAACTACCTCTACTTCACTTACACACACGTTCCCGCCTTTGGCAATGCAGACGGCGAACAGTATAAGGCCAGCCACGACATCAATTATTATAACAATGAGAAGTCGGTCATAGTCCTCGGTTCAGGCGCCTACCGCATCGGCTCCAGCGTTGAGTTCGACTGGTGCTCGGTAAACGCCATCAATACCGCCCGTAAGCTGGGCTACAAGAGCATCATGATCAACTACAACCCAGAGACCGTCTCTACCGACTACGATATGTGCGACCGCCTCTATTTCGACGAGCTTTCGTTGGAGCGCGTCCTCGATGTCATCGACCTGGAGCAGCCGCGTGGCGTCATCGTCAGCGTGGGTGGACAGATTCCCAACAACCTCGCTATGAAGCTGCACCGCCAAGGTGTGCCCGTGCTGGGCACCAGCCCTGTCAACATCGACCGCGCCGAAAACCGCGACAAGTTCTCTGCCATGCTCGACAAGCTCGGCATCGACCAGCCAGCCTGGCGTGCGCTGACCTCGTTTGAGGATGTCAAGGACTTTGTCAATCAGGTGGGCTACCCCGTCCTTGTGCGTCCGTCGTATGTGCTTTCTGGTGCTGCCATGAACGTCTGCTACGACGAGGAGGAGCTGCACCGCTTCCTTGGCCTGGCTACTGAAGTCTCGAAGGAGTTCCCCGTGGTCATTTCAAAGTTTATGACCGAGACCAAGGAAATCGAGTTCGACGCTGTGGCCGACAAGGGCGAAGTGGTTGAATACGCCATCAGCGAGCACGTTGAATACGCCGGCGTGCACAGCGGCGACGCCACAATGGTCTTCCCCGCCCAGCACATCTACTATTCCACTATCCGCCAAATCAAGCACATCAGCCGCGCCATTGCCAAAGAACTGAACATCAGCGGCCCGTTCAACATCCAGTTCCTGGCCAAGAACCGCGAAGTGAAGGTCATCGAGTGCAACCTCCGTGCCAGCCGCTCGTTCCCCTTCGTAAGCAAGATTCTGAAGCGCAACTTCATCGAGACAGCTACTAAGATTATGCTTGACGCACCCTATAGCAAACCCGACCGCTCAGAGTTCGACATCGACCGCATCGGCGTGAAGGCCAGCCAGTTCTCCTTCGCACGCTTGCAGAATGCAGACCCCGTACTCGGTGTAGATATGTCGTCGACGGGCGAAGTGGGCTGCTTGGGCGACGACCTGAACGAGGCCATGCTCAATGCCCTCATCGCCACGGGCTACCGTCTGCCACAGCCTGGCCGTGCCATCCTCATCAGCAGCGGCGGCGCCAAGGGCAAGGTTTCGCTTCTGGAACCAGCCCAGCAATTGGTGAAGAAAGGCTATAAACTCTACGCCACTGGCGGCACCTCCCGTTTCTTCAACGACAATGGCATTGCAGCAACGCCCGTGCTGTGGCCTGACGAGGAGGGCGAGAACAACGTGATGGATATGATTGCCCAGCACCAGTTCGACCTTATCATCAATGTGCCTAAGAACCACACTAAGCGCGAACTGACCAATGGCTACCGCATCCGCCGTGGCGCCATCGACCACAACATCCCCCTGATGACCAACGTCCGTCTGGCCAAGGCGTTCATCGAGGCCTTCACCGCCCTCAAACTGGAGGACATCAAAATCAAGAGCTGGCAGGAGTACAACGCATAGCCGATTTTTATGCAGAGAGAGACCATCACCTTCGACCGCTTCGTGCGCGGCCTCATCGGCATTGTCATGCTGGCGGGGCTGGTATGGCTGTTGAGCCGGTTGAGCGGCGTGCTCACGCCATTCTTTGTGGCGTGGCTGCTGGCCTATCTGCTCTTTCCGATGGTCAAGTTCTTCCAGTACCGCTGCCATCTGCGCTTCCGCATCGTGGGCATCCTCTGCACCTTCACGGTGGTGGGCCTGGTGCTGTGGGGCGGCTTTATGCTCATTGTGCCGCCTTTCATCGACGAGGGCGTCAAGGTGAAAGACCTGATGCTGGCCTATGCCGAGAACAATACGATGTTGAGCAGCATCCCCAGTGCTCTCCAGCAGTTCATCCACGACCACCTGAATGTGGAGCAGATGAAAGCCATTGTCACGCAAGAAGGCTTCATCAGCGAAATGAAGTCTCTGGCACCCCGTCTGTGGGACTTCATCACGCAGTCGGTCAATATGGTGTGGGGGCTGTTCTCTCTGACTATGATTCTGCTCTACACGCTCTTCATTCTCATTGACTACGAGGAGATCAGCGAGGGGTGGTTGCGCTTCCTGCCATTGAGGTGGCGCGGGTTTGCGCAGCAATTGGTCAGCGACGTAACGACCGGTATGAACTGCTATTTCCGCAGTCAGGCACTGGTGGCCCTGCTCGTGGGTGTGCTATTCAGCATAGGCTTTCTCATCATCGGCTTCCCGTTGGCAATCGGCCTCGGCCTTTTCATCGGCCTTCTCAATATGGTGCCATATCTGCAGACGGTGGGCCTCCTGCCCACCATCCTGCTGGCCATTGTCAAGTCAGCCGATACGGGCCAGAACTTCTGGGTGGTGTTGCTGATGGCACTAGTAGTGTTTGCCGTGGTGCAGGTGATCCAGGACACCATTCTCGTGCCGCGCATTATGGGCAAGACCACGGGGCTGTACCCCGCCATTATTCTGCTCTCGCTCTCGGTATGGGGTTCGCTGCTGGGCATACTGGGTATGGTCATCGCCTTGCCCCTGACCACACTGATACAAACCTATTATCAGCGCTATTTAGTGAAGGAATGATAAAGCCATGAGAAACTTGAACCTGAAGACAGACCTCACCTGGCACGACGTGACCCTGCGCACAGCCCTTGTCATAATCACCGTGGCTGCCATTGTGTGGTTTATGCCTCGTGACACGCTAGTGAACTACAAGGTGGAGCCGAACAAAGTGTGGCGCTACAGCGACCTGACCGCCCAGTTCGATTTCCCTGTCTACAAGAGCGATACCACCATCCAGCGAGAGCAGGCCGAAGTGCTGGTCGGTTTCCAACCCTATTACGTCTACGACAACGAGGTGGCTCCCCGGCAGGAGCAGCGCTTTGCCGACGAGATAGGCCGTCTGCATGTGGGCCTGGGCTACCAGTTCCTCAACACGGCCAAGAAACGCCTGGCCGAGCTTTACCAGCACGGCATCGTCGACACAAAGGAGCCACTGGGCGGCGATGCCGACTCGGTGCACAGTCTGCGCCGCATCGACGACAAGGAGGTCTACATCCTGACGGCCAGCCAGGTGCTCACCCCTATGCAAGCATACGAGGCTCTGGCTAAAGACCCCATCCTGGGCCTTTACCCTGACGCACTGGCGCGGATAGGGTTGAACGACTACTTGGAACCCAACCTCATCTACGACGAGGAGCGCAGCGAAAGCAGCCGCCTCGACTTGCTCAACAGTGTGCCGCAGGCCAGCGGCGTGGTGCAGCGGGGGCAGAAAATCATCAGCCAGGGCGAAGTGGTGACACCACAAGCCTACCAAGCCATTGAGTCGTATCTCAAGGAGATGGAGCGCCGCCACCAGTCGGAGTCGGGTCTGACGATGTCGGTTGTGGGCGAGGTCATCTACGTGTTCATACTCATCGTCATCTTCACCATCTATCTCTCCGTCTACCGAAGCGACTACTTCGAGCGTATGCGCTCCACGGGAATGATTTACAGTCTCATCGTCGTTAGCACGGTGATGGCCTCGCTGCTCGTGGGTCACAATCTGCTCCACATCTACATTCTCCCCTTTGCCATCGTCCCCATCTTCATCCGTGTGTTTATGGACTCGCGCACAGCGTTCCTGGCCCACGTCACGGTGGTGCTCATCTGCTCATGCATCCTTCAGCGTCCGCTGGAGTTCATTGTCGTGGAGATGGTAGCCGGTCTGACAGCCATCTACTCGCTGCGCGAGCTGTCGAGCCGCTCGCAGCTGTTCTGGACGGCCATAGCCACCACGGCGGCAGCTATGATGACCAATCTGGCCATCTTCCTCATCCGCAACGACGACCTTTCGCGACTCGACCACAGCGAATTTGTCTATCTCACGCTGTGCGGCATCATCATCTTCTGCTGCTACCCGCTCCTGTATGTGGTTGAGAAGTCCTTCGGCTTCATCAGCGACATCACGCTCATCGAACTGAGTGATATGAACAAAGAGCCGCTCCGGCTGATGAGCGAAGTGGCTCCTGGCACTTTCCAGCATAGCATCCAGGTGGGCAACCTGGCTGCCGAAATCGCCCGCAAGATTGGGGCCAACCCGCAGCTGGTGCGCACGGGTGCTCTCTACCATGACATCGGAAAGACACAAAACCCAATCTACTTCACCGAGAACCAGTCGGGCGGCATCAGCCCCCACGACCGGCTTTCCTACATAGAAAGTGCGCAGTTGATTATCAGCCACGTGACTGAAGGACTGAAACTGGCCGACAAGTACAACCTTCCGCTGCAAATACGCGACCTTATTGCCACCCACCACGGGCAGGGCAAGGCCAAATACTTCTACATCAAGTACAAGAACGAGCACCCCGACGAGCCTGTCGACGACCTTCTCTTCACCTATCCCGGCCCCAACCCCTTCACCAAGGAGCAGGCCGTGCTGATGATGGCCGACGCCGTCGAAGCCGCATCACGCTCACTACCCAACTACACAGAGCAGTCTATCCGCAACCTTGTGGGGCGCATTATCGACGGAATGGTGGACGATGGCTACTTCCGCGAGTGTCCCGTCACTTTCCGCGACATCCAGTATGCCAAGACGGTGCTCATTGAGAAGCTGAAGACCATCTACCACACACGCATCAGCTATCCGGAAGAAAACAAATCTAAAGACAACTAACCCACATAGCTGAAAAGCCGCTGATAGTGGGCCGCCTTCTGCTCAATGGGCAATGGATAGGCACGGCTGCTGCTGGGCATACGATAGAGTCGCAGTTCGCGACCGTCAAGATTCACGGTGGCATAACCGCCCAAGGGTGGTTCCTGTTGCACTCCCAACTGCTCACAGACAAGTGTGGTGGCCAGCGCACCGGTGGTGGCAATGGCCCGGCACTTGGGCAAACGACTGACAAGGGCCTTCAGGTCGGTCTTCTCGACCACCTGAAGGTCCTTGTCGCTTGCGGTGCCGGTGGTACGAATCACCTTTGTACACGTGTCGTAGAGGGCAATGCCCTGAATGGCAAGAAACCGCTCCAGTTCCTGCTGCCGGTAGTAGCGTCCGTCGGGGGCGATGAAATGCTGCTTGTCGTTGAAAAAGCAGAGGCCCACGATACGCCACATATCGTTCTGTAGATTGGGGTAGTAAAAAGGCATAGCCCACCGCTTCTCTGCCGGTGGAAAGGTGCCCAGCATCAGCACACGCGCCCCTTCAGGGAGGAAAGGGTGGAAAGGATGACACTCTACCTTCACCGCGTCTCCTTGATGACATAGACCACAGTGGGCAGGTGGTCGCTGTAGCCGTCGAGCCATGTGCCGCCGGCATGGGTGCGCAGCGTGTTTCCTTTGTATTTGCCCTCTTTCTGGAAGAGATAGTCGCGGCGGAATATCTGGTGACGGTAATACTTCAGCGTGCTGCAGTCAATCTGTTCGGGCTTGAATTTGTCGTTCTTCATACCCTTCTTGTCAAGCAGTGAGTGCGAGAGGATAATCTGGTCGAAGAGATTCCATTTGCCGTCGTACTGCAGGGTGCCCGTGCCGCTGGCCAGCACATCCCACCAGGGGTTCCAGAGGCCGTCTTTCTCCACATCTTTTATTTTACGCTTGGCGCCCAGTTTCTCCGACATCGATTTGTCCTGCGGGTCATCGTTCATATCGCCCATGATGAAGAGTTTCACGTTAGGGTCATCCTTCATCAGCGAGTCTTTCACGATTCTCAACTGGCGTCCGCCCTCGTCGCGGTAGAATGGCTCGGCTCCTCTCGACGGCAGATGGTTGACGATGATGGTGACGTGCTCGCCAGCCATTGTGCCACTGACCACCAGGAAGCCGCGAGTGGCGCGTCCTTTGTCTTCAGGCTTGATGTAGACGTAGGGCACCAGTTTGACGTTGCGAACCCTGAACAGGCTGGGGTTGTAGAGCAGGGCGCAGTCCACGCCGCGCGCGTCAGGACCCTCACGATGGCAGAACTGGAAGCCGTGCTTCTTCAGCGGCTCCTGCTCGCACAGGTCTTTCAGACAGTTGGCATTTTCCACTTCACTCACGCCAATGGCAGCGCAGCCCAGACCGGGCAGACGGTCGGTGCCCATTTCGGCGAGCACGCGGGCCATATTGCGCAGCTTGTGCGTGTACTTCAGGCCTGTCCACTTGTTCGGCCCGTCGGGCAGGAACTGGTAGTCATTCTTTCCCACGTCGTGGCACGTATCGAAGAGGTTCTCCAGATTGTAGAAGCCGATTCCGTAGAGTGAATACTTCTTTTGTTGTGCGGTGGCAGTTGTTGTGCAAAGCAGCAGCAAGAGCATAAATAGGAGATTTCTGTTCATAGTCGTTAGGTTTTAATGGCGCGAAGATACGCATTATTTATTAAATGGCAAAGGAAAGGGCAAGATTTTTTTCCTTTTTTTGAAGAATTCCGACAATTCCGACCTGAACCGTGGCAATTGCAATGACAATGAAGCCAGAAGTTGATAAGATATCTTCACCAGTTCCTACTACTTCAATATCATACAGAAAAAGTCCTGAATCATTTTCAGACTCAGGACATTAGAAGAAAGCCCTCCCACCATTGCTGGTGAAAGGACTTCCAGAAAGAAGGCGGCCTCCTACTCTCCCGCATTGCATTGCAGTACCATCGGCGCAGGCGGGCTTAACTTCTCTGTTCGGAATGGGAAGAGGTGGGACCCCGCCGCAATAACCACCTGATAAGGGGGTTGACATCTGT
>JAGCZA010000089.1 GCA_017960525.1 Prevotella sp. | reverse complement strand
TGGATGTTTATGATGGTTCAAAGACGAAGAATTTCAAGCAATTCACAACTCGACGCCCGACTTGTCAATGACGAGTATGGATGTTTATGATGGTTCAAAGACGAAGAATTTCAAGCAATTCACAACTGATGTCCTTCAACTTGTCGCCCATCATACGATGTTTATGATGGTTCAAAGACGAAGAATTTCAAGCAATTCACAACAAAGGGGGGCAACAACACAAAGGGAAATAACTTCTTGTTTGAATAGAGCTAAGGGAATTGATTATTCCATCATCATGGAATGATTGTTCCATCATCATGGAATGATTGTTCGATGGTCATGGAATGATTGTTCGATGGTCATGGAATGATGTATGAAGTGAGGTGTGGGAGGGGGAAGGGCTAATCATCTGAACCCGCACCAATAGATTTGGGCTCTTGATCTGTATGATGGATCTTCGGGGAAAAATTTATGCAAATCAAGAATGGGTCAATATGTCAAAGAGCGTATTTGTCTTCAAAAGATGCCACAAAAGTATGCAAAATAGGGGAGATGGCATCAGAAAAAAGGATAAAAATATGTGCGAGACGAAAAAAAGATGTATTTTTGCAAACACTAAGGCCAACTAACATGAGAAAAGAAGACTGCATCCTCCTGTTTCGACAATGGATGAAGAGCCTATTACCGCCGAACAATCGTTGTATGGTGAAAAAGAACAAAAGCTATTCTGCCATCCTGTCTGCAGCCACATTGGTGGCTATCATCGGCTTGGGCAGCTGCAAGGACAAGTATGCCCACATTGGACAGACGGAGGTGCTGATAGAGACCTCCGAGGGTGACATCCGCGTGCGCCTCTATGACGACACGCCACTACACCGCGACAATTTTATTAGGTACGCGCGCGAAGGAGCCTTTGACGGGGTGGTGTTTAACCGCATTGTGCCAGAGATGGCTATCCAGGCTGGTGGGCATGACACGGTCAGCGTGCCGGCCGAGATTGTCTATCCCAAGCACTTCCATAAACAGGGAGCGTTGGCTGCCGCTCGCGAGCCAGACAGCATCAACCCCGAACGACGTTCCAACGCCTTGCAGTGGTATATCGTCACGGGTAAGAAACATACGAGTGCAGAGCTGGCAGAATTGAAAGCCGTGCTCTATGAGGCCAAGGTGGCGGCTCTGTTCGACCGCCTGCAACGGGAACATGCTGAAGAGATTGCCAGCCTGAAAGCCACGGACCACGCTGCCCACCAAGCGTTGCTGAACCAACTGCAAGTGGAGGCTGAAGAAGCCATTGCCGCCAACCCACCGCGACCTTTCAATGAAGTTCAGAAACAAGCGTATGCCAAAATCGGCGGAGCACCTCACCTTGATGGTGAATACACCGTCTTCGGAGAAGTCGTGGAGGGAATGCCCATTGCTCTGCGCATCGGCCGTACACCCGTGGATGCCAAAGAGCATCCGCGAAAGATCATCACCATCAAACGAGTCACCGTCAAAGAGTAATGCTGAAGCGCTTCTTTCTTCTGCTGGCTACGATGCCACTGTTGCTGCACGCCCAGTTTCGAGTGACCAGCCTGACCGTGGAACATACGCAGGATCCCGCCGTCGTGGATGCAGAGCGACCTCGCCTCTCATGGGTCAATGAGCCAAGGGACGAGCGCATTAGGGGTGACAGACAGACGGCTTACCGCATCGTCGTGGCTTCCACAGAGGAAGACCTACGACACGGACGCTATGACCTCTGGGACAGCGGGCGCGTGCCGTCAGACCAGTCTGTGCTGGTGCCCTATGGAGGAGGCCAACTCTCCTCAGGACTGGATTGCTACTGGCAAGTGCAGACTTGGAATGCCCGCGGCAAGCGTTCGCGTTGGAGCGCCGTGGGGCATTGGGGAATGGGGTTGCTGCATGATGCTGACTGGCAAGCACAATGGATTGGTGCAGCACAACAGACTATGGGGGCTACGCTTTTTCGCAAGAGCTTCATGCTCAAAAGGAAGGTCAAGAAGGCCAAGGCTTTTGTCACGGCTGGCGGCTACTTTGAGCTCTACGTCAATGGCCAACGCATCGGCAACGATTACCTGGTTCCCAACTTCACGAACTACTCCACACGCACTGGGCTCGACAAAGGCGGCATCGCCCTGGATCCACATTTCACCGCCTACCGCGTGATGTACCTTGCCTACGACATCACGGCTCAGCTCAACGCTGGTCGCAACGCTGTAGGTGCCATACTCGGCAATGGTTTCTACCACACCGAGAGCTGGCGGGTGTGTTCCTTCGGCACTCCCTGCCTGTTATGCCAGATGGAAATCATCTATGAAGACGGTTCACACGAAACGATTGCTACAGACCAGACGTGGCTCACACGTCCATCGGCCATCACTATGAACGGCATCTACGAAGGAGAGACATACGATGCCCGACAGGAAACGCCCGCCTGGGCAGAACCCGACACCAATGAAAGTGGATGGCAACAGGCTATATTGGCCCCACCGCCCACAGGTAAGTTGACCGCCCACACCGCACCCACCGACCGCATTACAGAAGTATTGAAACCACAAAGCATTGTGCGAACAGACAGTTGCTTCGTCGTCACCTTCGAGAAAGAAGTGGCTGGATGGGTGCGTCTGAAGAACTTCCACGGACAGACAGGACAACACGTGTGCGTGAAGTATATCAGCGAGTCGCCCCTCGGCAAGCAGGAATACATCTGCAAGGGAAATGGTAGAGAAAGCTATGCCCCACGCTTCACATGGTTTGTGTTCTCGCAGGTGGAAGTGAGCGGACTGGACAGCCTTACACCAGAGCAAATACAAGCCGAAGCCGTGAACACCGACGTGCGCCCCTGGGCCGAGTTCCGCACCAGCAACCCGCTCATCAACAGCATCTACCAGATGTGGGTGCGTTCACAGCTCGACAACATGCACGGCGGCACGGCCAGTGACTGTCCACACCGCGAACGCCTGCCCTACACGGGCGACGGCCAGATTGCAGCGGCGATGGTGATGCTCAATTTCAACGCCGCTGCCTTCTATCAGAAATGGATTCGTGACATACGCGATGCGCAGAACCCGCTCACCGGCTATGTCCCCAACGGTGCTCCCTGGCAACCAACCTGCGGAGGTGGCGTGGCATGGGGAGCTGCGTTAAACACGATGTCCTGGGAATACTACCTGCAGTACGGCGACCGTCAGATACTGGAACAGGCTTACCAACCCATGCGTGCACAGTTGCGCAACATGCAGACTTGGCTGACATCGGACAGCACCATGCATCTGCAAATGCTGAATGCAGAGTCGGGCGAACTATGCTACTGGTTGAACCTCGGCGACTGGGTACCGCCCTACGGGATGCCGTCGGACGAAATCGTCCACACCTTCTACCTCTGGCTCTGTGCCACGAATATCGCCCAGACGGCTCAGATTCTGGGGGACGAAGCAGGAAGACAGGAGTGTGATGCCATCGCGCAACGCACCAGGCGTGCCTTCCATCGCAAGTTTTACGACGAGGCCACTGGCAGCTACGGCGACTTTGGCCCCAACGTGCTTGCCCTCCACATGGGAGTGCCCACGGAGCGCAAGGCAAAGGTCATCGAAGCCCTACGCCACGAAATCATGCAGACACACGACGGACACATCAACACGGGCTTCGTCACCACCAAGTTCTTCTTCGAGACGCTCACCGACAACGGACTGCACGACGTAACCACCACCGCCATGCTGAAGACCGACTACCCCAGCTACGGTCACTGGTTGGCACAAGGTGCTACGGTCACATGGGAGCAATGGGACGGCCAAAACTCCCACAACCACCCCATGTTTGGGGGAGGCCTGACATGGCTGCCCCGCAGATTGGCAGGCATCAACGTGACACCCGACGGTGCTGGCTACCGCCACTTCGACGTCCACCCCTACCCTTCCCTCGGCATCGATACCGTTTACTACAGCCTCCCCACTCCCCAAGGCCTCCTCACCTCACACGTCATCAGCCACGACGGGCACCTCCACCGCCTGGAGCTCCGTGTGCCCGTCGGCAGCACAGCCACTGTCCACCTCCCCGACCGAACGGTGCAGGTGGAACAAGGAATGTACATCTTCAAAACATCAAACAATGGCAAGTAATACAGATTTCGTACAATATATCGCAGACCAATGTAGTGGTGCTGGCGACATCGTAACCAAAAAGATGTTTGGCGACTATGGCATCTATTGCGACGGCAAAATCTTCGGCCTCATCTGCGACGACTGCTTCTTCCTGAAACCTACAGAAGCCGTTCGGCCTCTGCTCAGAAAGGAAGAACTTCGTCCACCCTACGAAGGGGCAAAGACCTATTTCTACATCGCCGACGTGGATGACCGTGACTATCTGTCGGCGCTCGTCCGCGAGACTTGCAAGGCTCTTCCTGAACCGAAGAAGAAAAAAGGTCGTGAATGAAACGGTTCTAGGAGCTTTTGAGGCAAATTGGGCAGCGGTTCTGTATAAAACATCTCTCCCCCGATGCAGAAGAGCAACGAGGGAGAGGAAAAGATGGGAAGCGCACGCTATGCGCTCATAGGAGACTGGTGATTATTCCTTGCCGAGCAGGAGCTTCATCATCTCGCAGGCAGCCTTGGCCACGGAGGTGCCGGGACCGAAGACGGCAGCGACACCGCTCTTGTAGAGGAAGTCGTAGTCCTGGGCGGGGATGACACCGCCGGCGATGACCATGATATCCTCGCGGCCGAGCTTCTTCAGCTCTTCGACGAGTTGCGGGATGAGGGTCTTGTGACCTGCTGCAAGGGACGACGCTCCTACTATATTTACGTCGTTCTCCACAGCCTCGCGGGCTGCCTCGGCGGGCGTCTGGAACAGCGGTCCCATATCAACGTCGAAGCCGCAGTCGGCATAGCCGGTGGCGACGACTTTAGCGCCACGGTCGTGACCGTCCTGACCCATCTTGGCCACCATGATACGAGGACGACGGCCCTCCTGTTTTGCGAACTCTTCGGTGAGACGGCAGGCTTCCTCGAAGTCTGCATCGGCCTTGCTTTCTGAACTATACACGCCTGAAATGGTTCTGATGACTGCTTTGTAACGGCCCACGACAGCTTCGCAGGCATCGCTGATTTCACCGAGGGTGGCACGGTGGCCGGCGGCAGTGACGGCGAGGTCGAGGAGGTTGTGCTCGCTCTTCTTGCCATCGGCGAACTCCTGCACGCAGGCGGTGATGGCAGCGAGGTCCTTCTTGACCTGCTCGTTGTCGCGCTTGGCACGGAGTTCCTTCAGGGACTCCTCTTGCTGCAGACGCACGGCGGTGTTGTCAATCTCGAGGATGTCGATGGGATCCTCGTGCTCGAGACGGTACTTGTTCACACCTACGATGGTCTGTACACCTGAGTCGATGCGAGCCTGAGTGCGGGCAGCAGCCTCTTCGATACGCATCTTGGGCAGACCCGTCTCGATAGCCTTGGCCATACCGCCGAGCTTCTCGATCTCCTGGATGTGCTCCCAGGCCTTGAGGTAGAGTTCCTGCGTCAGCTTCTCAACGTAGTAGGAACCAGCCCACGGGTCGATGTGCTTGCAGACCTGCGTCTCGTTCTGGATGTAGATCTGGGTATTACGGGCGATACGTGCGGAGAAGTCGGTAGGCAGTGCGATGGCCTCGTCGAGGGCGTTGGTGTGCAGCGACTGGGTGTGACCCAGCACGGCAGCCATAGCCTCGATGCAGGTGCGACCCACGTTGTTGAAGGGGTCTTGCTCGGTGAGCGACCAGCCGGAAGTCTGGGAGTGGGTGCGCAGAGCCATGGACTTGGGGTTCTTGGCGCCGAAGCTCTTGACAATCTTTGCCCAAAGCAGACGGCCTGCACGCATCTTGGCGATTTCCATGAAGTGGTTCACGCCGATGGCCCAGAAGAAGCTGAGGCGCGGAGCGAAGGCATCCACGTCGATGCCGGCATTGATACCGGCACGGAGGTAGTCCATACCGTCGGCGAGGGTGTAAGCCAGCTCGATGTCGGCGGTGGCACCAGCCTCCTGCATGTGGTAGCCGGAGATGGAGATGCTGTTGAACTTAGGCATCTTCTGCGAGGTGTACTCGAAGATGTCGGCGATGATCTTCATGGAGAAGGCGGGCGGGTAGATGTAGGTGTTGCGCACCATGAACTCCTTGAGGATATCGTTCTGGATGGTACCGGCCATCTCCTCGAGCTTGGCGCCCTGCTCCAGACCTGCGTTGATGTAGAAAGCGAGCACGGGAAGCACACCGCCGTTCATGGTCATGGAGACGGACATCTTGTTCAAGGGAATGCCTGCGAAGAGCACCTTCATGTTCTCCAGGGAGCAGATGCTCACGCCAGCCTTACCGACGTCACCGACGACACGGGCGTTGTCGGGGTCGTAGCCACGGTGTGTGGGCAGGTCGAAGGCCACGGAGAGGCCCTTCTGACCGCTGGCGAGGTTACGACGATAGAAAGCGTTGGACTCTTCGGCGGTGGAGAAGCCGGCATACTGACGAATGGTCCACGGGCGGAAGGGGTACATCATGCTGTACGGGCCACGGAGGAAGGGAGGAATACCGGCGGCAAAGTTCAGGTGCTCCATGCCTTCGAGGTCTTCTTTCGTATAAACGGGCTGAATATCAATTTGCTCAGGAGTCTTCCAGTTGGCGGTGATGCCGTTCTCCCGCTGCCAGGCCTGACCGTTCTTGGTCTCTATGCCGGCAAAGATATCTATTGATTTAAAATCCATATCGGACCCCCTCCCCGCTCCCCCTTGTAGGGGGAGAGTAGAATGATTTGTGGGGAGGTATTCTACTTCAAATGATACTTAATACTTAATTAAATAAATAATCCAATCTTAATAAGTAACCACCCCCTCCCTACAAGGGAGGGTGAGGGGAGGGTCCTATATACCGAGTTTCTGATTGAGCTCCTTCAGCGTCTTCAACTGATCCACACGGACGTGGATGAAGTTCTCGATACCGGCAGCCTTGAGGTCCTCGGTGCAAGCGGGCGCGCCTGCGATGATGAAGATGGCCTTGGGGTCGGCAGCCTTGAGGGCATTGAAGGCGGGAACGCCGTACTCAGCGTATTCGTCGTCGCTGGAGCAGAGCACCACGATGTCAGCACCAGCCTTGACGGCGGCCTCGACACCTTCCTCCACGGTGGGGAAGCCGAGGTTGTCGATGACCTTGTAGCCGGCAGCGGCGAGGAAGTTGCAGCTAAACTGTGCACGCGCCTGACGCATGGCGAGGTTGCCGATGGTGAGCATGAAGGCGATGGGCTGCTTGGCGGCCTTCTCGGTGGTGAGGCGGAGAGCCTCGAAGTCGGAGGCGACGCGGCTGGTCTTCAGGGCAGGCACATCGGGATCGCTGGAGTGCTTACAGGTGCAGTCGCAGGTGAGCGGTTCCTTGCCTTCGCTGGTCTCGGTGAAGTTGGGGAACTGGTTGGTGCCGAGCAGGAACTCCTTACGCTTGCCGGCATTGGCATGACGGGCAGCGTCTGTGCTGTTGATGGCTTCTTGAATCTTGCCAGCCTTGACGGCAGCGAGGAAACCACCTTCGTCTTCCACGGCGAGGAACAACTTCCAGCCTTCCTTGGCGATGGCCACGGTGAGTTCTTCCACGAAGTAGGAACCGCCGCTGACATCGACAATCTTGTCGAAGTGGCACTCTTCCTTCAGCAGCAACTGCTGGTTGCGGGCGATGCGCTCGGCAAAGTCGGTCGGCACCTCGTAGGGAGCGTCGAAGGGGGTGACCACCATCGAGTGGATGCCAGCGAGGGCAGCACTCATGGCCTCGGTCTGCGAGCGGAGCATGTTCACGTAGCTGTCGAAGACCGTCTGGTTGTAGGTCGTGGTGGAGGCGTTGATGCACATCTGGCAAGCGCAGTCGCACTTGGGCTCATACTGCTTCACGATCTGTGCCCACAGCATACGGGCGGCGCGGAACTTGGCAATCTCCATGAAGTAGTTGCCGCCGATGCCCATGTAGAACTTAATCTTCTTGGCGGCGAGGTCCACGGGCACGCCAGCTTCCACCATCTCGTCGAGGTATTCCTTACCCCAGGCGAGGGCATAGCCGAGTTCCTGATAGACGTAGGCACCGCTGTTGCAGAGCAGTTCGCTGTGCACCATCACGCAACGCAAGCCGGGGAAGTCCTTCAACTTCTCCACCAGCTTGGGCATGTCGGGCAGCAGCATCGTCGTGTCCTTGCCCTTCATGAGCATACGCTCAATCGGGTCGAAGCCGATGCCGCCGACAATCTTCTCGCGGTCGTAGCCTTTCTTGTCGAAATAAGCCACCAGGAGGTCGGCCAGTTCCAGCACGTGGCGCTGACAGGTGCGGAAGCTCACTTCGACGCAGTCGCAGCAAATGCCGTCGAGAAGGGTCTCAATGAACTCAGCGCTGAGTTCGGTGTGTCCCAGACGGAAGCCGAGGCTGTTGACACCCTTGTTCAGGATATCGAGAGCCTTGGCGTTTGCTTCCTTCGGGTCGTTGACGACAATGTTCTGGCGGACATACCACTTGTTGTCAGCCTTCTTGTTGCCACGCACGAAGGGGAATTCGCCGGGCAAGGCATTGACGGTGGGCAGTATGTCCACGTCTTCCTTCAAATAGAAGGGTTGCATGGAGAAGCCTTCGTTGGTTCTCCAGACCATTTTCTTCTCGTAGTCAGCGCCCTTGAGGTCAACCTCGATCTTGTCGCGCCATTCCTGGCGGGTCGGGGCGGTGAAGTCCGCGAAAAGTCTTTCTTTACTATCTGCCATAGTAAGTTGAGAGTTTAAAGTTTAAGGTTTAAAGTAGAATGTAGAATGATATTGCTTCAGGTTTTGTGTCTTAAAAGCGGACAAAGATAAGCAAGTTTGTTGGAGCGGCCAAATTTGCGGGTGGAAAAGTTTGTGCACCGACCTCTTTTTCATGTTTTTTCAATAATTATACCTCGTATGAACCCATTCGATTCTCGTACCAATCCAATAAGTGCCGGATCTGGCCATATCTATTAGAGGCCAGATCCGGCACTCGGATCAAGTATTCCTACATTTCACGGATTACACGTATTCATACTCTTCCATTTTCTTAAATCTGTGAAATCTGCGGTTCATCAATATTGGCTGTTTACCTCCAACTATTTTTATGTTATTTGCTCCAATCGTTGTCCCAATCGACGGTGTTGCCCTTCACACGAGCTCCCTGTCCGCTTGTGTCGTTGGTACCGGCACCACCGTATCTCATGTTGGTGTTGCCGCCAACGCTGGTGAGGGGGCTAGCGTCGTTTAGGATGTGTCCATGAGCTGCCACGCTTACCACTGTGGTCGCTGACTGAATATAATTCTTCTTCATTGTCTTTTAATTTATTACGACCTTGTGGCCATTGTTGATATAGATTCCACGCTGTAATTTAGGCGTATAGCTCATTTTGCAGGATAATTTTGAGTGGTTGGTATTCTATAGCTCAAATTGCAGGATGACAATTGTTGCTATTTCCTTGGCCATCCGCTTTGGAAATTCTACCTTTGTACCGCTGTCTGAAGCATAGTGGAGCTCTGCTGGGGAGCAACTCCATGAGGAATAGGACTGCGAACTCAAGATTGAACGGGGCAGGTTTCAGCTTATGCGGAACCTGCTTCTTCTGTTATATCGCCAGGCCGTTCAAGCTTAGATTCCAATGCCAAGAAAAACCCAATAATGAACCGTTTGCGGTTCTCTTGTGACATTCCGCTGTGGTTGTTCAGGTTCTTCTTGAGGTCAGTAAATGTGCCTTCGATTTTATTGTTGGTATTGGGCATTCCGTTACATTCAGGCAACTGGTAGGTAAAGAGGTAAGGAAGATAAAAGTCTATGCTGTGCATGGCCGAGCGCAGTCGCCGATGAGTGTACTGTGTCTTCCCCGACTTTAGCTGAGACCGTCTGTTCAGAGTGTCCTTCCATGTTGCTTTCCACCTGCTGTATTCTGCCTCGAAATCGGCATTTTCCATCTTGGTCAGCTTACTCATCAGTACCTTCAGTTCCCTGGCGGCCAGAAGCTTAGGATTAAGCGTCAGATAACGCTTTACTATCTGTTGCATGTGGTACTGGCACATCTGGATCTTGCAGTCTGAAAACATGCCAAAGAGACTCTGTTTACCGTCGATGATGATGCCTCGGATGGTATATCCTCTTTCCGCTATGCCGCTTACGGCATCCTTGTAGTCCTGGTTCGTTTCACTCTTTATGAACTCGAGGTAGAGGGGCAGACCGCTCTCATCGTCAAGGCCAAGCATGACACCCCAGTTATGCCCCCAGTAAGTCACGTCCAGATGCACGAAACCGGAAACCGACAGGGGAGGCTGGACCCACTTCTTGTCCACATCACGAAGCCTGCGCTTGATAGTGGACGGGCTCACACCATGTGCTGCGGCCAGTTCTGATACGGTCTGTTTCCCGTCCTGATAGGCGCGCCAAAGCGCTGACTGGGACACATCCTTACTGTTGCGAAACTGGTACTTGCATTCTCTACACACGTAAAGCTGGACTCCTTTACGCTTTCCATTCTTCATAGTGTGCGATGAGCCGCACATCGGGCACTTTACATTATACATTTTCTACCATTTATGGGATTCTTGAATGCCCACAAAGGTAGTATTTATCGGCGTTTCAGAAGATTTTATCCTGCAAATTGACCTATAGACGCTTTTCTTTTGCCGATTTTTGCTTCAAGCTGATTGAACTCGCAAAACACCTGTATTTACTAGGGTCCTGAAAGTTTTTATCCTGCAAATTGACCCATAGACCTTAATTTCTTATATCTGTTTCACGTTACTATACGCAATTATTATTGTTGTTATTTTATTGCCATTATGTCCCTGACACCGCAATCTATGCGAAAATCTGTGGGCAAATATACTCAATATTCTTGATGATGGAGAAGATTTTGAGAAGATTTTGCGGATTAAACGCTGATTTTTCACAACAGCCGTCATAACATGCAAGAAAATTAGTAATTTTGCCCACGAAAAAAGCAAATAGGTACCTGTCATACAGGATGAGCAATAGGACAAGGGACAAAAACGTTATAGATATATGGCAAACGATTTGATAACACCAAATGGCTTTCTGGAAGCCAACGATTCTGAATATGTGAGACTTGTCTCACTTATTTCAGGGTTGTGACTCTTCTATATGCGCCCCCAAAAAATCCAGACATGTCTGGACAATTGACATGGAGCCATTATATAGAACTGCTGTAGGTGTGTTTTATTCTGAAACAGAGAATACGAGAGATGAGTAAGAAGTCTATACGGTTTTTCAATGACCGCGAGGTGCGAGCGGTTTGGGACGAGGAGCACAGCAAGTGGTGGTTCTCGGCTACTGTCATCGTACGTGTCATCAATGATGAGGATGACTACAAGAAGTGTCGCAACTATTGGAAATACCTAAAAGGTAAGATGGCCAAGGACGGAATCGAACTGGTTAGTATCACTAACCACTTCAAGTTCCAAGCTCCCGATGGTAAGCAACGTGCTGCTGATGCTCTCGATGCCGAATGTGTGCAGACGCTGGCAAAGAATTATCCGAACAACCGCGCCCATGCATTCTTGGAGTGGTTCACTTATAGTGATAATTCCATCGACGGACAGAGCAAAAAGAAGACCTATACACTCATTGAAAGCGGTTTGTTAGACAGTATGAAACCAGGAACCATTGAGTGCCTCAAACAGATTCATGCTTATCTGTTTGGCGGGCTCTACGACTTTGCTGGGCAGATACGAACCAAGACGATTTGGAAAGACGGGACGCTGTTCTGCCGTGCAGAGTATTTGATGCAGAACCTAAGGCAGATAGAAGCGATGCCTGAAACTACTTTCGACGAAATAGTCAACAAGTATGTGGAAATGAACGTGGCACATCCTTTTATGGAGGGTAATGGGCGCAGCACACGCCTTTGGCTGGACCTGATATTCAAGAAACGACTGAAACTGTGCGTGGATTGGAGCCAGATAG
>JAGCZA010000088.1 GCA_017960525.1 Prevotella sp. | reverse complement strand
GATGGTCTGCACGTCGAATGGCAGCACCAGCGACTCCCATCCCCTGCACTCGCCCTTGTTGGTTTCTTGCAGGTAGGCGTGCGTGTAGCTGATGCGCTGTGCCGTGAAAGCCTTGGGGGCATAGAAGTCGTGAATGACGGCGTCGTTGTCGGTGAGCTGGTACTCACAGTGGGTAACTTGTCAAGGACTACCTCCGTCTCATTATTCGAGAAAAAAATAGAGGAATCGAGGAGAAAGCTTATTTTTTTTGCCTACCTTTGCACCATGGAAAACGAACATGCCATCCCCTACCCTGCCCTTAACCTTCCTCCCGTTCCGTTGCGGCTGAACGAACAGAAGGGAGTTCCGACGGTGCTTGACCCACTTCGGAGACGGTTCGTCAGGCTGACACCCGAAGAGTGGGTACGCCAGCACTTCACGGCATATTTAATCCAACACAAAGGCTACCCCGCCGGGCTACTGGGCAACGAAGTATCTCTAAGACTGAACGGCATGTCACGCCGTTGTGATACAGTGCTTTATGGTCGAGACCGTTTGCCTCGCATGATCATCGAGTACAAGGCACCAACGGTGGCTTTGACGCAAAAAGTTTTCGACCAAATCAGTCGCTACAACATTGTATTACGTGTGGAATGGCTCATCGTTTCGAATGGTTTTCAGCACGTCGTCTGCCACCTGAACCTTGAACAAGGCACCTATGAATTCCTCCCTGACATTCCTGCCTACAACGACCTGAGTTGAAGGGGACTTGAAAGGTTGCGACCTATCACCTCAGAAGGGGAACCAAACGAAAGCGGCTGCGTCCCAGAGGGCATGGCTCAAGACAATGGCTGCAAAATGTCGCGGGAAGAAGCGGTAAAGACCTCCCCAGACGACGCCGCAGACAAGGGCTGCCATGACGAGCATGAAATTCATTGAGGGCACATGGATGAGCGTATATACCGCTGTGGCACAGATGAATCCCACATTGGGAGACCATCGCTCGGAGAGGGTGCGTTGAACAAAGCCGCGCCAGAAGATTTCTTCACTTGGACCTATAACCGCCAGCAACAGCACGCCAATCAATGTCGGCGACGTGCCTTGCTTGATACCGTAGATCATATCCACCTGCGGACGCGCAAAGTCAAAGAGAAGCTGCGAACAGCGGTCTCCCAGCCAGAAAACACCCCAAAGCACAACGGCTATACCGATGCCCATACCGACTTCCAACCACGACCATTGCCATTTGGGCCAGTCACCAAAAGCCACGGCAAGCGTTGTCAGCAACAACGCAGCTACTGTCATCATCGTCCAGAAGCTAAAAGGCACTTGCAGCCCAGGAAAAAACATCAGGAACCAAAGAGCTGCCGCCACGAGCAAAGCAGTTACGACCTTTTTCATTGAATGATGACATTTTGGGATTCCATAAGCCTTATACTATTCTTGAAATCACAAGCCCAAGGATAAGCAAGACGCTGAATAACAGTTGCAACTTGGCTGTCTTCTCGTCGAGATCGGCGTAGGAAGCCTGCCCCCCTTGTTCGTATGCTAAGATGGTCCGGGCATTGCCGATGGCCACGGGTAATGCTACAAAGGCCGTCAGCAACCACCACGGTTCCACACCGAAAGCCATCAAGCCCAGCAACCAGAGGAAAGGGAAGATGACCTCAAAAGCATAGAGCCATGCGCCGAAACGGCGTCCAGTCAACAACGGGAAGGTATGGATGCCAGCACGATGGTCGGTTTCGATGTCGCGGACATTGTTCGCGTGCAGGATGGCAACGGTAATCAGCCCTACAGGCACCGCCAGCCACAGGACATCCCAATGGATAACACCCGAGGCGATGAACGACGTTCCCGTCATGGGCAGGATCGAGTAGCAAAAGATGATAACGACGTCGCCTAAGGCCACATACTTCAAGCTCGGATAACACAGCGAAAGCAGAATGCCAATGACACCGATGACCAACAGTTGCCAACCCGTAAGTGCCACCAGCGTCAGCCCTCCCGCTACGGCTATGATGTTCAATATGATAGACAGATGACGAAACTCACTGACCGTGAACTCCCCATCGACAAGCAGCCGCACACCAAAGGTGTCCTTGGCATCAACGCCACTGCGATAGTCGGCAATGTCACTCCAGACGTTGCCTGCCGCATGAACGAAGATGATGTTCACTAAGGCCCAAAGGCCCAGCCATCCATTCACGGGAAAGCCGCAAGCCCATAACCAAGCCAGCGTCACGAGGACGGGCATGGACGAAGCGGGAAAGGACCACGGTCGCGTAGCCAACACCCACTCTTTCAAGGAATGTTTCTTCATATCATGATATATATTAGAACTTCACACTCACCCCCACACCGATGACATCGTTCGTACGGGTAAAGTTGTCGTAACCGCTGGTATTGAGGCTATTCAGCCCTGCCGCCATCGGTGCGAGAGCCGCTCCTTTCTGTTGCAAAGCCTGCAATTGGGCTGCCGCCTCGGCATTACCAGCCCCTGCAGCGGCTTGAAGTTGAGGCACAGCGGCTTGCATCTGTTCGGTCAACGCGTTTACCTTGGCCAGCAAACCAGCCTTGACATAATTGTAATCAGCCTGCGTGCGCTCGTAATGAGAATAGAGCGTCTTGAAATAAGAGACATCCAAATCGACCTTCTTGCTCAGGTGCAAACGTGCACCTATGCCAACAGAGTTGGAGTTGGTGACAAAGCTCAAGTCGGAAATGAACTCGCTGTTCTTGCCCAAACCATAGTTGGTATTCTGCCAACCAGCACTGACTGTCAATAACTTGTTAATATCATACTCCGCACCAGCTGTGATTTCCCATCCAGGACCATTCAGCTTCTCGTGGCGGTTGGCATGTTGGGTGGCCTGTTCGTCAAAAAAGAGATGGCCACCCACGTTGATGCGTGCCTGACGCACAGGACTGTACTGAACACCGAGCGTGAGGATGGCGGGGATGTCTGCCCTGATTTCTGCTCCGTCGTTGTACTCGCTAAGGCCTGCATTCAACTGGGAGGTTGTTCCATCAGCATTCGTGACAGATGCCGTGGAATTTTTCAGTGTCAGCTTCGTCTGGAACTCATACTTGGCAGCAACGTTCCACTGGTCGTTGATACGCCAGTCGATACCGATAACAGGTGTAAAGCCAGTACCGCTTTGCGTGCAGTCGATAACACGGTCAGCCACCATCGCAGCCATCTCACCCATTCCTCCTTGTCTGAGGAAATCTGCTGCCGACATGGGTACGACACCCTGTGGTGTATTCACTTGCAAACCGATATTCTTGACATAACCCTCATAGGCACAGCTGGCATTGACCATACGCAAGCCCACGGCCACGTTCAGGTGGTCTGTCACCTTATAAGAACCTGTCAGCTGCGTGCCAAAATAGTACTGACGCCCTTTCATGTAGGTGTCGAACGAATAACCTGCCACCGCACCGGGTTTCAGAGCATTGGCCAGAACGGGAAGGATGGCGACCTGGCTCTCAAACGAACCGAGGCCATCGTCAAACTCACACTTGCCGCCACCACCTGAGATGGCAAAGTGAAGTGCCAGGCTCCAACGATTACGCACGTAAGCGACATCAAAAGAAGGAATCAGCGGAGCCGTGGCTGTACCCTTATAGGTTTTCATACCGCTGTTATTGTCGATACCATTCACCTTGCCATTGCGAAACAGGTCGTTGCCGAAGGAAGACTCAATGGTACGAGTCTGAAAAGCACTCTGATTGCTAAGGGCAAGGTACCATCCAGGCGCGAGGAAGCCCACGCCAGCAGGGTTGGCGTATGTGGCCATGATGTCTATCATGGCTTCCTGAGAGAGATTGCGTCCGAAAGCCGCGTTCTGATTCGTGTTGGTGAGATAGCCACCTGCAGAAGCTTCAACGGAAGCCATCGAGGCGAGCAGGAAAAACAAAGTCGTCTTTTTCATCTTTGTGTCCGATTTGTTGGATAAATGTTTTTGGGTTCTATTCTCAAATCGGGCGCAAAGGTAAGGCAAAGCCATGAAAACACCAAACAAAATGCACAAAAAGTTATACTTTGTGCAGAATGACAGTACAAGGACTAACTAAAAAAGAGCTGCCCGAAAGCAGCTCCTTTACCATAATATATAAGGATAATACGTTGACGTCTGCGACTTACTTGCCACCCTTACCGCCAGAGTGACGAGGATCGGTCACCACTTTAACGGCGACGTTCTGAGTCTTATCTGAATTCACAGATGTAGGAACAGTAATATTCTGTGTAGATACGTTCTCCGTGGTAGGAATGTTGATCTTGGATTTAGCTTGCTTCTGCTTTGTAGAAACGAGGTTACCCTTGTCATCCTTGGTGGTCTCAGTCAGCGTTGTCACCACTTCCACAACCGTACCAGCAGGCAGGCCCTTGATGGCATTCATCAATAGGTTCACATCAGTGAACTTCTGACCGTTCACCTCGTAGGTGTAGTCATAACTCGTGGTGGTCGTGGTTTCATTACCCTCAGCGTCAGTAGTCTTGGTCTCAATGGTACCATCCTTCTTCACTGTCACAGTGGTGTTACCGTCTGCTGACTTGTAGTATTTTTCGTTGTCGGCATTTGTGCCCTGGTAGGTATAACCGGAGACGGCATCATCGAGCACAGCTTTCTTTGCATCGTTCAGTTGACTTTGGTCGATAACTGCGGCTTCGACCTTTGTCTGGTTGAGCGCAACATCTTCATCCTTACAGGAAGTGAACACACATGCACCGAGAACGGCTGCAAACAAAATAAACTTTTTCATTTTTGAGTTTTGTTTTTTGAATAAATGTTGGTTAATAAATTTGTTTTCTTTTTACTTCTTGCTAATGGAAGGTTCCGTTGAGCATTCGTCTCACGTACTCCTCCACGTATTCGGGTTGCCAGAAATGGGCAGAACGGTTCTGGTCTGGCTGGGTGTCATACAACTCTCCCATTTGTTCTTCCCAGAATCTGTTGAAGGAGCTCATGGAATATTCCCAAGCAAAGTACTCAGGCAAGCGCAGTCGGACAAAGCCCTTTCGTTTCTGCCGTTTTCCTCCCATTGGTATGGCAAAATGGAAACCTGCGTTCCACTCGCCGTCCGCAAGGATTCCATAGACTCCTACGGCGTATTCGCCAAAATGCCGCGTGACATCTGCCCTTGTGCCCCAGTCGCCATAGACGAAACGGCCACCTTGCAGTTCCAGCTGCAAACGGGTGTGCGGTTCATAGTAATCTGCTCGTGCCATCAAGTCGAGGCGATTCCAGTTGCTCAGGCCGAAGCCGTTCATCTTGTCGTAATTCGCCTGCCCCGTCAACCCTGCATCTATATAGAAGTCAAGGTTCCTGAAGGCATGATAGCCAACGCGCGCATGTACGCCCGCACGTTCAACATCAAAAAATCCCACCGAAGCTGTCAACTGCCAACGCTGATTGGAAATCAGCTGCTGTGTGAGATTGGCCGTGCCTATCTGGATGAAACGCTTGCTGTTGTAGTCATCGAGTCTGTACAAGACAGGAAAGATGGGTTGCAAGGTCAATCGTCCTCCTTTCCACAAGTTCATTGCCAAGGCGGG
>JAGCZA010000087.1 GCA_017960525.1 Prevotella sp. | reverse complement strand
GACCCCAGAAAACGGGGCGCGGCCAAAGTCTGTCTGAAGGCCTGGCAGGACATCCAATCATCTATCGAGCCAAAAAGCACCTAATAAAAATATTGACGGTTCCTTTTCCTCTACCCGGCGGCATGAAAACCACGCCGCCGCTTCTTGTACTACTTCTGTATCTGTCTATGTAAGCGTTTCAAAGAACTCTCTTTCTTGTGCCGAAATCAGGCCGTTGACCTGTTTAGCGGATGCAAAGGTAAGACTTTTCCGCAAACCACGAAAACATTTCCAACTTTTTTTGAGAAAAATAGTGAAAGTTTTCCAATTAGTTTACAAAGATATCTATTACACCATTATTATAAATAATAGGGAGGAATTTGCGAGGACGAAGCACACTCTGAGTTTGGACGAACCAAACTGGGAGTTTGGACGAACCAAACCCATAGTTTGGACGAACCAAACTTTGAGGCCGGTTTTAGGGCTTCTTCACGACCCACTCCACATAACTTCCAACACCAGCGACATTGGCGTCATAGCCAAGATAGCCCAATATGATATTGGTCACGAACTGTTCGTGGAAGAGTGCAAATATGATCTTGGCCAGTATGGGCCGTTTCATGATTTTTGCTGCCTTGCGCTCCAATCGCTTCAGGTCTGGACGGATTTCAAATGCATAGTCGGTGGCAGACTCCAATGTCAGTCCGCTATTGGTAAAATGTGTGTTCCATTCATCGAGCGACTCAATCAAAGCCGCGGCTCCGCCCTTTGAAATCAGCGATATGGCCATTTGCGTCTTGGGATCGTAACTTTCGAGCGATTGATTGATGGCATAATCGTAGACCATAAAAATGCCACCAGGCTTCAAGACACGGCACACCTCACGGAAAATTTTCTCTTTATCAGTATTGTGGACGATTGTCTCAAAAGCATAAACCACATCTACAGAGTTATCAGGAATCTGAGGAATACTGCTATAGTCCTGCTTGTAAATAGTGACATTCTTCGGTATTTCCATATCCTCACGAGGAATCAGGTCAACGCCGATGAATCTCACATCTGGATGGCTATGTGCCAGATACAGCAAATTGGCACCTTGTCCAAGTCCAAGTTCCAATACGGTGTTATTGGACTTGATATAATCAGAGACACGGTCAGGCTGGAAATAACTGTCCTCGTCTGTCATACAGCCATTCTTCGATATTCTGAAGTGCATAAAGCCCTCATGCGAATGAAAACGGCGATAAGCCCAATGGTTTATCTTAAAATAGGATCGAATCTGGTCAATGGAATTCTTCTCACCTTCAATGTATTTATTCAGGTTGAGGAACTTGGACATCTCGTCAATCTTCGAGTGAAGTTTATATAGGCCGTATGTCTTATTCATAATATCATCTTTATGGTTTTACTTGTAAAAAATAGAATCCCCAACCATAGAGGGGCTGGGGATTCTTTCCAAATGACATTTTACTCCTCGTCAAGCAAGATCTTCATCATCTCGACGGCTGCCTTTGCCACGGAGGTTCCAGGGCCGAAGATGGCAGCAACGCCAGACTTGTAGAGGAAGTCGTAGTCCTGGGCGGGGATGACGCCACCAGCGATGACCATAATGTCCTCGCGGCCCAACTTCTTCAACTCCTCGATGAGTTGCGGGATGAGGGTCTTATGACCAGCAGCCAGCGATGAAGCACCAACGACGTGGACGTCGTTCTCAACGGCCTCACGGGCAGCCTCTGCGGGTGTCTGGAACAGCGGACCCATATCGACGTCGAAGCCGCAATCTGCGTATCCTGTCGCCACTACTTTTGCACCACGGTCGTGACCGTCCTGACCCATCTTGGCGATGAAGATGCGGGGGCGGCGACCCTCCTTCTGCGCGAACTCGTCGGTCAACTTCTTTGCCAACTCGAAGTCGCTATCGTTCTTACTTTCTGATGAATACACGCCTGAAATAGTTCTGATTACTGCTTTATAACGGCCCACGATTTCCTCGCAGGCATCTGAAATCTCACCCAGCGTACAACGCAACTGGGCAGCCTTGACGGCAAGGTCGAGCAGATTGTTCTCGCTCTTGCGACCCTCGTTGAAGTCACGGACGCAATCCGTAATTGCTTTGAGGGCAGCCTGACAAGCAGCCTCGTCGCGCTTGCCACGAACCTCCTTCAGACTCTCCTCCTGTTGCTTACGCACAGCCGTGTTGTCCACCTCGAGGATGTCGATGGGGTCTTCGTGATCCAGACGGTACTTGTTGGTACCAACGATGGTCTGCACGCCAGAGTCGATGCGGGCCTGCGTGCGGGCAGCGGCCTCCTCGATACGCATCTTGGGCAGGCCGGTCTCGATGGCCTTGGCCATACCGCCAAGTTTCTCAATCTCCTGGATATGCTCCCAAGCCTTGTGAACGAGTTCGTTGGTCAGGGTTTCCACGTAGTAGGAGCCTGCCCACGGGTCGATCTGCTTGCAGACCTTGGTCTCGTTCTGGATGTAAATCTGAGTGTTACGGGCAATACGGGCCGAGAAGTCTGTAGGCAGGGCGATGGCCTCGTCGAGGGCGTTGGTATGCAACGACTGGGTGTGACCCAGCACGGCTGCCATAGCCTCGATACAGGTACGTCCAACGTTGTTGAAAGGATCCTGCTCTGTGAGTGACCAACCAGAGGTCTGCGAGTGGGTACGCAGGGCCAGTGACTTCGGATTCTTGGCGCCAAAACTCTTCACAATCTTGGCCCACAACAGACGACCGGCACGCATCTTGGCAATCTCCATAAAGTGGTTCATACCGATGGCCCAGAAGAACGACAGACGCGGAGCGAAGGCATCGACGTCGATACCAGCGTTCACACCTGTGCGCAGATAGTCCATACCATCGGCCAGGGTGTAGGCCAACTCGATGTCAGCCGTAGCACCAGCCTCCTGCATGTGGTAGCCGGAGATGGAGATGCTATTGAACTTCGGCATCTTCTGCGATGTATACTCGAAGATGTCGGCGATGATTTTCATCGAGAATGCGGGCGGATAGATGTAGGTGTTGCGCACCATAAACTCCTTCAGAATGTCGTTCTGAATGGTTCCTGCCATCTCCTCCAACTGTGCCCCCTGCTCCAGTCCGGCCACGATATAGAAGGCGAGGATGGGCAGCACGGCACCGTTCATAGTCATTGACACGGACATCTTGTTGAGGGGGATGCCCGAGAAGAGCACCTTCATATTCTCCTCGTTACAGATAGACACACCAGCCTTACCCACATCGCCCACCACACGGGCGTTGTCGGGGTCGTAGCCACGGTGTGTGGGCAGGTCGAAGGCCACAGAAAGTCCCTTCTGGCCAGAAGCCAAGTTACGACGATAGAAGGCGTTGGACTCTTCAGCGGTAGAGAATCCGGCATACTGACGGATGGTCCAAGGCTTGAAGGGGTACATCATCGAGTACGGGCCACGCAGATAGGGGGGAATACCAGCCGTGAAATCAAGGTGCTCCATCCCTTCGAGGTCTTCCTTCGTGTAGACGGGGCGCACCTCAATGTGCTCTGGGGTTTTCCAGTTCTCTACGATTCCGTTGTCTTTAATCCACTTGGCACCATCTTGAGCCTTGATGCCTGCATAGATATCAATATCTTTAAATTGTTTTCTCATAATTATATTTACTATTTGACGATTTACTATTTACTATTTATTTACGATTTATTTGATTTGGATATTTCGTCTACATTCATTCTCGTCTTTGTCGTGACTATTGATTTTGCAATGATATTAAGCAATTCGCTTGACTCTTGGTATAAAGGCTTGAGAGGAGATTCTTTCATCATTTCGCTTCGCATAATTATTTCGAGCCAATGGCAAGTCTCGTCCAATTCCTCTTCCACCATTTTAAGTTTATTAACGAAATCTTTATCCGACTTTGCAAGACAAGCAGCCCTATAATTCGCTGAAGGTGATGTTCCTGAGCGAACAATTTGCCTGGCAATGGCAAACCCCGACACCGTCGAGGGCATCGAATCGACCATTTTGACAATACGAACGGCAAAGTTTGTCATCCGTTCTTGCAACTCTCGCTTGTCCATAAATAATTAAATAACCAAATCGAAAATAAATCGTAAATAGTAAATAGTGAAATCGTAAATTAATTAGATACCTAACTTAGCATTATACTCCTTGAGGGTTTCGAGCACATTGCACTTCACGTGGATATAGTTCTCGATGCCAGCGGCCTTGAGGTCTTCCATACAGGCGGGGGCACCGGCAACGACGAACATAGCACGGCCGTTCAAATACTTGAAGGCGGGGATGGCGTACTCGGCATACTCATCGTCCGAAGAGCAGATGACCACGATGTCGGCATTGGCCTCCAAAGCAGCATCGACACCTTCCTCGACGGTCTTGAAGCCGAGGTTGTCGATGACCTTGTAACCAGCGCAGGCAAGGAAGTTGCACGAGAACTGTGCACGGGCCTGACGCATAGCCAGATTGCCGATGGTCAGCATAAAAGCAATGGGCACCTTGGCGGCCTTCTCGGTAGCCAGGCGCAGGGTCTCGAAGTCAGAGGCCAGACGGTTGATCTTCAGGGCGGGCACGTCGGGGTCTGTACTGTGGGTTGCTGTGGTACAGCAACAGACGGAACAGGGTTCCTTCCCCTCACTCTTCTCCGTGAAGTTGGGGAACTGGTTGGTGCCAAGCAGGAACTCCTTGCGCTTGGCGGCGTCGCCGTGGCGCTTCACGTTGGTGGCGTTGATGTCGGCCTGAACGGTTCCGGCCTGAACGGCAGCGAGGAAACCGCCCTCGTCCTCAACCTTGAGGAAGAGTTTCCAGGCCTCCTGTGCCAGAGCGTCGGTCAGGTGCTCAATGTAGTAACTGCCGGCAGAAGCATCGACGATGCGGTCGAAGTGGGCCTCCTCCTTGATGAGCAACTGCTGGTTGCGGGCAATGCGCTCGCTGAAGTCAGTAGCCTTCTCGTAAGCGGCGTCAAACGGCGTGACCACCATCGAGTGAACGCCTCCGAGGGCGGCACTCATAGCCTCGGTCTGGGAACGGAGCAGATTGACGTAGGAGTCGAAGACTGTCTGGTTGTAAGTCGACGTCGAGGCGTTGATGACCATCTTGCAGGCACAGTCGCACTTGGGTTCGTACTGCTTCACAATCTGAGCCCAGAGCAGACGGGCGGCGCGGAACTTGGCAATCTCCATAAAGTAGTTCTCGGAAATGCCCATATAGAACTTAATCTTCTTAGCGGCCAAATCCACATCGATGCCGGCATCCACCATCTGCTGCAGATACTCGTTACCCCAGGCCAGCGCGTAGCCCATCTCCTGTACGATGTAGGCGCCGGCGTTGTTCAGCAGGTCGCTGTGCACCATCACGCAGCGCAGGTTGGGATAATCCTTCAATTTCTCCACCAGTTTCGGCATATCGGGCAGCAGCATAGTGCTGTCCTTGCCCTTCATCAGCATACGCTCGATGGGGTCGAAGCCCACACCGCCGACAATCTTCTCCTTATCGTAGCCCATCTTCTCGAAGTAGGCCACGAGGAGATCGGCCAACTGCAAAGCGTGACGCATACAGGCACGGTAACTCACCTCCACGATGTCGAGACGGATGTCCTTCAACAGCGTCTCAATGAATTCGGCGCTGAGTTCTGCATGGCCCAGTTTGAAGCCGATGCTGTCGACGCCCTTGTTCAGGATGTCAAGGGCTTTCTTGTTAGCCTCGGCAGGGTCAGTCACGACGATGTTCTGCCGGACATACCACTCGTTAGAGTCCTTCTTGTTGCCACGGACAAACGGGAACTCGCCCGGCAGAGCATCGGGTGTTTTCAAGTCCTTCAAGTCCTCACGGCGATAGAAGGGCTGCACGTTAAAACCTTCGTTTGTTCTCCACACGAGCCTTTTCTGGAAGTCGGCCCCTTTCAGGTCCACCTCAATCTTGTCCAACCACTCCTGGGTAGTAGGCGCAGTAAACTCGGTGAAGAGTTTTTCTTTAATGTTTGACATAGTTTGATTGTTAGTGTATTATTACATAAAATAGAAAATATTCATTGGATTTGCAAAGGTACAACAATTTTGGGAATGGCGCAAAAATATAACAAACTTTAAGCCCATACAGGCAAAAAAAGTTTGATGGGTAAAAGTTTGATGCCTTATAACTGGGAGTTATATACCTTTTAACTGGGAGTTATATACCTTCTAACTCCTATAAGGATGGTCAGTTTTGTTTCAGTGCCTCCACATATTGCCACAACTTTCGGTAGAAAGGATGGCGGGTGAGTGTCTGCCTGTCGCCAAGGATGATGAGTTTCATACGGGCACGGGTGATGGCCACATTCATACGCCGTAAGTCGCGCAAGAAGCCTATCTGCCCTTCGTCGTTGGAACGGACGAGTGAGATAACGATAATGTCGCGCTCCTGGCCCTGGAAACCGTCGACAGTATTCACGGAGATGAGTCTTCGGAAAGGCTTGAAAAACTCGCTCGCCTTGACCAGCCGGCGCAACAACTGCACTTGTGCCCTGTAGGGGGAGATGATGCCCACATCGAGCCGTTCCTCAAGGATGCGCTCTTTGCCAATCATCTCGTAGTAGGCTTGCAGGGCCAGCAAAGTGAGGCGGGCCTCTGTCTCATTCTGGCGAGAACCGCTGTCGATGGCTGATTCACAAGATTCATAAACGCCCGTGTCCACCCACGTAATTGGCAGGTCGAGGTCGAGAATGCTGCGGTTTTTCACTTCTGGCGCTGCCACCATCAGATTGTGGTAGAACCAGTCGGAAGAAAAGCGCATAATGTCTTCATTCATACGGTATTGCATCCGGAGCAGGGTCACCACCTCAGGCTTCTGGGCGCAGATACGCTCCATCAGCGTGCGACCCAGTCCGCCCTTCAGGGCCTCGTAGCATTTCACGGTTGGGGGCAACTGGCAATGGTCGCCTGCAAAGACGACGCGACCGGCACGGCGTATGGGAATCCAGCAGGCGGCCTCCAAAGCCTGGGCCGCTTCGTCGATGAAAAGTGTGCCGAACTTCATCCCATCGAGCAAACGGTTGGCAGAGCCTACAAGCGTCGAAGCAATGACGCGGGCCTCGCCGAATAACTGTGCGTTGATGCGCAGTTCCAGTTCTACGGCGCGGCCTTTCAGCCTGTCCATCTTCTGGTGCCAGTTGTCTGTGCGCTTCTTGGTCTGGCGCAGTTCACGGATGGCCTTGCGGATGGCCCACAGTTGGGGGTAGTCGGGATGGGCCTCAAAGCGGCGCTCGTAGGTGAAAGAGAGCATCTTGTCGTCGACGCGGGTGGGATTGCCAATGCGCAGCACATTGAGGCCACGGTCCACAAGTTTCTCCGAAATCCAGTCGACGGCCATATTGCTCTGCGCGCACACCAGCACCTGGCTCTCGCGCCGTAGCGTCTCATAGATGGCCTCCACGAGCGTAGTGGTCTTGCCCGTGCCGGGAGGGCCGTGCACTACGGCCACATCCTTTGCCCTCAGCACTTCGTTCACAGCATGCTCTTGGGTTTTGTTCAGATAGGCGAAACCCATATCGGGGAAAGTGAAAGTCTCGGCCTTCTGCCGCGTGTAGAAAAGGTCGCGCAGATAGCCCAGCCGCCCCTTTGCCCTCATGGTGCGCTCCAGGGCCTCGAACATCAGTCTGTAACTGGTCTCGTCGAAGAAAAGTTGCACGCCTACTTGGCTGCCATCGCTTAATAGCAAATCGGCGAGAGGTGCACCGTCGGCCACGGACACCACCATACGGTCGCCGTCGACGAAACTCACCGTTCCAGCAAAATGATACTTGATGTTTGACTCGTCGTTGACAGAGAAAAACATAACAGGCCGACCAAACTCGAAGTTATGGTCGGCCTCGTCTTCAACTTGTGTGCGAAAGACCTCCACACACAATTGGTTTAGTGAATTGTAGTAGTTGCGCCCTATGCGCACTGGCAACCAAGCGTCGCCTCGTTCCACCAGCCTTCGCAGGCCTATGGCTTCCGCTTGCTTTTGATATGCCGCTTTTTCCTGCTCATATTCCATCTGGAGCAGCATGCGCAGCCGCTGCAACTCCAGTATGGGAGAGTTTGTGGTTTCCAGTACAGGGGTCATTTCCCGTCGTATGCCCAGCGCAGATAGCAGGCTCCGTGTGCGAAGCCAGCCCCGAAGGCCGTCATAATCACGTTGTCGCCCTTCCTGAGTTGTGGCTCATATTCCCAAAGAGCCAGGGGGATGGTGGCTGCCGACGTGTTGCCGTAGCGCTCAATGTTGACCATCACCTTCTCCATAGGAATGTCGAGCCGCTTGGCCACCGCCTCGATGATGCGCATATTGGCCTGGTGGGGCACCACCCACTGGATGTTGTCCTTGTCCAGGTTGTTGCGCTCGGCAATGATGGCGCAGTCGTCGCTCATGTCGGTCACGGCATAGCGGAAGACGGTGCGACCCTCCTGATAGGTGAAGTGCATGTGGTGGTCTACGGTGAAGTGGCTTGCCGGACTGACAGAACCGCCCGCCTTCATGTGGAGGAAGGGCAGTCCCATACCGTCGGTGCGCAGATAGGAGTCAATGAGTCCTATGTTCTCTTCTTCGGTGGCCTCCAGCATCACGGCTGCAGCCCCGTCGCCAAAGAGAGGGCAAGTCTGACGGTCTTTGTAGTCGGTCACCGATGACATCTTGTCGGCCCCGATGACGATGATGCGTCTGTAGCGACCGCTTTGTATCATCGCCGAGGCCACGTCAATACTGTAGACGAATCCGCAGCAGGCCCCCCACAGGTCGAAAGCGAAGGCATTTGGCAGCCCCAACTTGCCTATGACGATACTGGCAGTCGAAGGGTAATGGTAGTCGGCTGTCGAAGTAGCCACTATGAGTGCGTCAATGGAATCGGGTGTGGCGCCAGTCTTCTTCATCAACTGCTTGGCAGCCTTGCGCGCCATATAGGAAGTGCCGAGACCTTCTTCAGTGAGGATGCGGCGCTCCTTGATGCCGACACGCGTCATAATCCACTCATCGTTGGTGTCGACCATGCGCGACAACTCCTCATTGGTGAGGATATAGTCGGGCACATAACCCCCTACGCCGGTGATTATCGCGTTAATCTTTCCCATCAATTACTCAGCAACTTCGTCCTCTTTCTTGATGGCCACCTTGCCACGATAATAGCCACAGGTGGGGCATACGGTGTGATACACGTAGTAGGCACCGCAGTTAGGGCATACTGCCAGTGTGGGGGCTACGGCTTTGTCGTGGGTACGGCGTTTTGCGGTACGTGTGCTCGATTGTCTTCTTTTAGGATGTGCCATAATGAATTACAATTTACTAATTTACGATTTACTGTTTATTACTGTTTTCAGGCAGGGGCGTCAGTTGTCCAACTTCAGTCCCTTCAACTTTTCCCATCGCGGGTCGACGGTTGTCTGGGCGTCCGCATCGCTGCTTCGGGCAGCCGAATGTTCTTCCAACATTCGCATCATAGCATCGTTACAATCGCCAGGTTGATGAACGTGCTGGATGGGTACCGCCAGTGCTATCGACTCGTAGATGAGCCACGCCGTGTCGAGAAGGGCTTCCTTCTCGTCCACGATGATGACATCATCGGTTTCCTGGGCTTCGCTCCCCAACTTCACCACCAGCCGCTGGTCAGTCTCTATGGGCTGCTCCATCAGGTCAAGGCAGCGGTCGCAGGGAATGCGAACAAATCCGTCAGTATGCAGAAGCAACTCAAAAAAGCCGACGGCCTTGCGTATAGACCCCGACACGTGCAATGAGCCTCCCTGCACCAATGTGCTGTCTATCGACTGAAAAAACTGGTCGTCAAGGCTGTACTCCAGGGGCGTCAACTCCTCGGTAAGTCCCTTCAAATCAATCTTAAACTGCTCAAGGCAACACATACTACTTTAGATTTCGAGGTGCAAAGGTACTAACTTTTTTTTATATAACCTAAATTTTTACGTTTTTTTGTTCTTTTGACACTTAAAAAGCCTATTTTAAGACTGTTGCGCGGATGATGCGTATGTCATCAACGGGCCGGTCGTAGTCGTCGGTGAAGACTTTTTGGATGCGTTCCACCACATCCATTCCTTCTTTCACCTCCCCAAAAACGGTGTATTGGCCGTCAAGGTGGGGCGAGCCGCCCTCCCTGCGATAGGCCCAGAACATCTCGGGACTCATCTTGGCCTGCCCGTTGGTGGCAGAGTCCACTTTCTCGGCTATGGTCTGCAGTTCTTTGGTGCTGAAGGTCTTGCCGTAGACAATGTAGAACTGGCAGGCGCTGCTGCGACGGGCCGGATTGACGTCGTCGCCTTCGCGTGCCATAGCCACGGCGCCCCGACGGTGGAAGCAGGCGGGGATGTGGAACTCAGGCTCCAGGGTGTAGCCCAAATCGCCTTCGCCCAACGTGACGCCTGGTTCAGCGTGGCGGCTGTCGGGGTCGCCGGCCTGTATCATAAAGTTTTTGATGACACGATGGAAGAGCAGCGAATCGTAGAAGTGCTCTCCCACGAGTTTCAGGAAATTGTCACGATGGATGGGCGTATCGTCGTAGAGGGCGATGCGGATGTTGCCTGCGGTGGTCTCCAGCAACACTTCGCGCTGCTGCGCCATCAATGGCATATTGCATAGGAAGGACAGAATCAGGAGGGTAATGGCTTTCATCGAGATTAAACATTTGAGGTGAGGCTGATGCTGCCGTCCTCCTCGATAGTGATGAGACGGCGGTGGTAAAGGTCGCCGATGGCACGCTTATAGGCTTTCTTCGACACCTTGAAACGGTCGTATATGAGTTCGGCATCGCTCTTGTCGCCCAAGTCGCAACGACCGCCGTTCTCATAGAGATAGCGCAGCAACGTCTCGGCAAAGTCGAGGGTATGGCGGTGGCCGGTGGGCTGTAGGGTGAGGTCGGTCTTGCCGTCCTGCCGTATGTGGTCTACGTATGCCGTCACACGGTCGCCAGTACGCAGGGGCTGGAAAATCTGGTTGTCGTAAAGTTGGCCCTGATAGTAGGTTCGAGGTTCATCGGGGTTTTCCTTCCACACAATCATCTTGAAGCCCAGGTCGGTCTTTTGCCAAACAAGGGCCTCCACGGCATCGCCGTGCCTGAAATGGCTGATGGGGGGCGGCGTGTGCTCCAGATAGCGCTCCACTTTGGCGGTAGCCATCAGACGGTGGGTGGCCTCGTCTTCCTTCACGTAGACGATGTAGCCCTTGTCGCGCTGCATAGGCTGCTTCTGCTCACGGAAAGGGCAGAACAGATCTTTCATCAGTCCCCAATGGAGGAAGGCACCATACTTGTTGGTCCAGGCCACACGCAGGAAAGCGAACTCGCCCACCTGGGCCAAGGGTGTCTCGGTAGTGGCAACGATGCGTTCGTCCTGGTCAAGGTAGACGAACACGTTCACCTCCTGCCCCACCCTCATATCGGGAGTGACATAGCGGTTAGGCAACAGGATGTCGCCCGTGGCCTCGTCGCCACTCAGGTAGAGGCCTTGCTCCGCGCTGTGGTCTATGCGCAGGGTGTTGAATTTTCCTAGTTCTATCATAATCATTTCTTGTTTTTGCAGCGGACTACAGCGGACTGGACGGACTTTTATTATTGCAGCGGACTATAGCGGACTTTTTTTATTTATGGCGCCTTTTCGGATGAGGCGCTTGTAGTCGCGGCCTTCGCCACAATTAAGAATATATCCTATGTCAAGGCCGGTAATGGCCAAGTAGTTGTACACTTGCGCCTCATAGGCAGGAACAATTTCTTTAACGGCTTTTATCTCAACAATAATTTTGTTATCGACAATTATGTCTGGTTTGAAGGTCCCTATCAGATGACCTTTGTATTCTATCTCAAGAAGTTTCTGACGCTCGTAAGGAACGCCAAGTTCGTCAAATTCTATGCACAAAGCATTCTCATAAACCGATTCCAGAAATCCAGGTCCCAGATTTCTCATCGTATTGAAAAAAGCCTTCAACACCAAATTTGACAATTCCTCATATAACAACATAATCCTTCAAAAAAAAGTCCGTTAAAGTCCGTTGCCGTCCGCTGCGAATAACAGTCCGTTGTCGTCCGCTGCAACCTCCAGCAGACCGTCGCGCATGTGGATGGTGCGGTCGGTAAGCGTGGCCAGCATCTCGTCGTGGGTGACGATGACGAAGGTCTGTCCGTAGCGGTCGCGCAGGTCGAAGAAGAGGCGGTGCAGTTCCTCTTTGTTGCGCGTGTCCAGGCTGCCGGAAGGCTCGTCGGCAAGGATGACAGCAGGGTTGTTCACCAGGGCGCGGGCCACGGCGACGCGCTGCTTCTCTCCGCCAGAGAGTTCGGCGGGCTTGTGGCTGGCACGGTCGCTGAGGCCCATAAACTGGAGCAGTTCTTGTGCGCGGGTCTTAGCCTGACGGGTTGAAGTGCCGCCTATGTAGGCGGGAATCATAATGTTTTCCAACGCCGTAAACTCAGGCAGCAACTGGTGGAACTGGAACACGAAGCCCAGCCGACGGTTGCGGAAGTCGGACAAAGCCTTTTCCGAGAGGCGGATGATGTCAGTACCGTCCACGCTGACTTTGCCGCTGTCAGGCCTGTCCAGCGTGCCAATGATTTGCAGCAACGTGGTTTTGCCGGCGCCGCTGGGGCCAACGATGCTGACCACCTCCCCCTTGTCGATGTGGAGGTCAATGCCTTTGAGGACTTGCAACGAGCCGAAACTCTTGGTGATATTCTCTAAGTCAATCATTTTTTATGTATGAGTCGTAAGATAGTGTCGTAGATGGATGATTCCTCGTGGTGCTGTGCCTCGGTGAAACTCATGCGATCTTCCTTCTGCGAGCCGTACTGGTCGGGGAAGACAATCATCAAGTTCTTGCCGCTGAAGTGCTGCTGCAGTTCGTCGGGCAGCCGCTCCAGCGCGTTCTTGTAAGAGATGGTGCCCTTACGGGCTGTCACCACCACGAAGAGGTGGTCCTTGGCGATGTTGGCGGCCAGGTTCGGCAACTCGTTCCAATGGTCCATCACCGTATATTTGGTGCGCATACCCTTGTGGTTGGCCTTGATGTACTCGCCAATGAGCGTGAGCGACTCCCCTCTTCCGTGGAACTCGATGAGACACTCCAGCACGCCGGCTATGCGGCACAGGCGTTCCAGCCAGCGGCGGAAGCCCGGCTCGAACTCCGCCCGCGAAGGCACAGCCACCTCTATGCGCCTGATGGTGTTGAGCGGCTGGACGAAGCGTATGAGCATAATTTGGCGGTTCAGGCCGTTGTAGAGGCTCTGGATGAACTCGCCCCAGAACTTGGGCGTCACCTCAGTATGCACGTGCATGCCCATCACAATCTCCGAGCAGGCAAACTCGCGGAAGGCGTGCTTGATGCCGTTGGCGATGTTCGACGCCAGGCGCACCTGTGTCTGCATACCCACCTCACTGGCACTGGCCTGCTGCTGCAGGGTCTCCAGCAGTCGCAATCCCTGTTCGCGAAGAGCCGGGGCCTGCTCGTCGTCGTAGACCACGTTAAGGGCCACCAGTCCACGGTTCAGCCTCTGGTTGCGCATCAGCAGCGACAGACTGACCAACTGGGGCGCAATCTCCGGATATTTCACGCAGAGCAATATCTTCTCGTCGTCGGCATCGGGTTTCTCGGCCAGCAGATGGCTTTTCTCGTGCAGGATGATGGATTGGGCCGACCATTCGGTGACCAAGGTGGAGATGACACAGGTGACCAGTATCATCATCACCACGCCGTTGAGCATATCGTCGTTGACAATGTCGAGCCGCAATCCCACCATCACCATAGCGATGGCACCGGCAGCATGGGCCGAAGTGAGGCCGAACATCATGTTGCCGTCGCGCTGGGGCAGACGGAAAATCAGGCTCGAGGCATAAGCCGCCAATGCCTTGCCAAAGGTGCCGATGAAAGCGATGAACAGCACCACCCACAACACACCGTCGCCCTCCAGAACCGTCCGCACGTTGATGAGCATACCCACACCGATGAGGAAATAGGGGATGAACAGGGCGTTGCCGATGAACTCAATACGGTTCATCAAGGGCGACACCTTCGGGATATACCTATTTAATATAAGGCCGCTGATGAAGGCGCCCACAATGCCCTCCAGACCGATGGCCGTGGTGAGGGCCGCCGAGAGGAACATGACAGACATCACGAAGATGTACTGCATCACCGCATCGCTATAGCGTCGCAGGAAATAGCGCGTGAGACGGGGGATGAGAAACACCGACCCCGCCAGGAATGCCGCCAACTTCAACAGGAAGAGCAGCCAGAACAGCACCTGCGAGACAGGCTGCGACAGCCCGCTTAAGAACGACGATTCGGGCGAATCGGAAGTGTACCTCGCCGTCAGCGCAGCCAGCATGACCAGCGCCAGGAAGAGTGAAATCATCGACGACCCCACGCTCAGGGCCACCGACGGATGCTTCTGCAGGCCGTAGCGGCCTATGATGGGATAGGCAATCAGGGTGTTCGACGCCATAATGCAGCCCAGCAGGAACGAGGTGGCATGGCTATAGCCCAAGGACAGCCGCGCCACAACGTAGGTCAAGGCCAACGGCAGCAGACACGTGAGCAGGCCGAAGACCAGAAAATTGCGCTTGCTGCGCTTCACGCTCTCCATGTCCATCTCCAGTCCGGCCAGAAACATAATGTAGTAGAGGCCCACCTGGCCGAAGATGCCAAACGACGCATCGCGCTCCAGCACGCCCAGCCCGTAAGGGCCGACTGCCATACCCGCCAACACCATGCCGATGATGTGGGGGATGCGCAGTTTGCTCATCACGATGGGGGCCATCAGGATGATGAGCAGCACCACGAAAAAGGTGAGTGTAGGGTCGGTTATCTGGTGCATATACGGATTATGTCTTCGATAGACGCTGCAAAATTACAACTTTTTCTGCTAAAAAGCATGTTTCTTACTCGTTTTTTCACAAAACAAGACGTACAAAACGTAAAAAAACCCGTCGGAATATCAGTAATATCTCGACGGGGCTTGACACTCTGTTTAAATTTAGAAGTTGATGGCAGGCAGTTCCAGCCACTTCACGTAGCAGAAGTCCTGGCGGTGCGGCAGCAACTCGTTCTTGGGGTACAGGCGCACGGCGCAACGGTACTCGCCAGCCTGGCGCGGGGCCAACTGTGCCTCGAAGGTGTAGTTGTTGCCCTCGCGGCCCACCATCTTCAATGGCTCAATGCTGTAGATGCGGTCCTCGCCGTTCTTGTCGGTGTAGATGTTCACCTTCTCCAGACCGACGGCATCGTCGAGACCCTGCTCGTCGATGACGTAGCGCAGAGTGTACTTCGTGCCTGTCTCCAGACCGCTGGCGGGGATGTCCCAGTCGCAACTCACCACGCGGATGCCGTCCCAACGCTCGGCCACGGTCTCCTTCCAGAGAGCGATGTCCTTGGCCTGGCGGTAGCCGTCCTTGCAAATCTGCTTGAAGCGCTTGGCCTCCTTCTCGTAGAACTTTGAGTAGTAGTCGTCCAACTGGCGCTTCATCGTGTAGTGGGGTGCAATCTGAGCGATGCTGTTCTTGATGACCTTGATCCAGCCCTCACTGATGCCCTTCTTGTTCTTCTTATAATAAAGAGGTATAATCTCGTTCTCCAGCAGCGAGTAGATGGTGGCTGCGTCGAGTTGGTCCTGATAGCCCTGGTTCTGGTAGGTGCGCTTCTCGGTGAGTGCCCATCCGGCGCCCTCACGATAGCCCTCCAGCCACCAGCCGTCCTTCACAGAGAGATTGACCACACCGTTCATTTCGGCCTTCTCGCCCGATGTGCCGGAAGCCTCCAGCGGACGGGTCGGGGTGTTCATCCAGATGTCCACGCCACTCACAAGGCGGCGGGCCAGCAGGAAGTCGTAGTCCTCAAGGAAGATGATCTTGCCGAGGAACTCCTGACGCTGCGAAATCTCGAAGATGCGCTTGATGAGACCCTGTCCGGCGCCGTCGGCGGGGTGAGCCTTACCGGCGAAGAGGAAGATGACGGGATGCTCCGGGTCGTTCACTATCTTGGCCAGACGGGCCTCGTCGGTGAACAGCAGATGGGCGCGCTTGTAGGTGGCGAAGCGGCGGCAGAAGCCGATGACCAGCGCATTGGGATTGACGCGGCCCAGCAGATTGACCACACGCGAGGGGTCGCCCTGGTTCTTCAGCCATGTGTCGCGGAACTGCTCCTTGATATAGTCGAACAGCTTGTTCTTCAAAGCCATACGGGTGGCCCAAATCTCCTCATCGGGACAGTTGTAGATGCCGTGCCAGATTTCCTCATTCGACTGGTCGCTCATATGGCTCTTGTCGAAGTATTTGGCGTAGACGCGGCGCCACTCGGTGGCACACCAGGTGGGGAAGTGCACGCCGTTGGTGACGTAGCCCACGTGGTTCTCTTCGGGGAAGTAGCCTGCCCAGATGTTGGCGAACATCTTCTGGCTGACCCAGCCGTGAAGTTTCGACACGCCGTTCACCTCCTGGCAGGTGTTGCAGGCGAAGGTCGACATGCAGAACTTCTCGCCCTTGTCGTCGGGATTGGTGCGGCCCATGCCGATGAACTCATCCCACGAAATGCCCAGACGCTGCGGATAGCCGCCCATGTACTTGCCGAAGAGGCCCTCGTCGAAGTAGTCGTGACCGGCAGGCACGGGAGTGTGGACAGTGTAGAGGCCGCTGGCACGCACCAGCTCCATTGCCTGGTTGAACGTCAGGTGCTCCTCCTCGATGTAGTCGCACAGACGCTGCAGGTTGCACAGGGCAGCGTGGCCCTCGTTGCAATGGTAAATCTGCTTGCGGATGCCCAACTTCTTCAGCGTCAGCACACCGCCGATGCCCAGCAGAATCTCCTGTTTCAGGCGGTTCTCCCAGTCGCCACCGTAGAGGCTGTGGGTGATGGGGCGGTCGAACTCAGAGTTCATCTCGTTGTCGGTGTCAAGCAGATAGAGTTTGATACGGCCCACGTTGACGCGCCATACATAGGCGTGCACCACGTAGTTCATATAGGGCACCTCGACCACCAAAGGATTGCCGTTCTCGTCGAGCTGGCGCTCAATAGGCAGATTGGTGAAGTTCTGGGCCTCGTAGTTGGCAATCTGCTGGCCGTCCATCGACAGGCTCTGGGTGAAGTAGCCGAAACGGTAGAGGAAACCAACGGCGCACATGTCGACGTTGCTGTCGGAAGCCTCCTTCAGGTAGTCGCCGGCCAGCATGCCCAGACCGCCCGAATAGATTTTCAGGGCCGAGTGCATACCGTACTCCATTGAGAAGTAGGCCACAGAGGGGCGATTCTTGTCAGGCTCGACGTCCATATAGGCACGGAACAGCTTATAAACTTCCCGAACACGCTTCATCAGGGCCTTGTCTTTCAGAATGGCATCCTTGCGGTCAAAGGCCAGACGCTCAAGCAGCATCACAGGGTTGTGCTTCACGTCGTGGTAGAGTTCAGGGTCGAGATCGCGGAACAGGTCGCGGGCCTCATAGTTCCATACCCACCACAGGTTGTGGGCAATCTCGTCGAGACACTTCAACTCCTCGGGAAGGCTCGATTTCACGGTCAGCTCCTTCCACTGCGGAGCGTTCACGTAGTCTGCTTTAATCTTCATAAAAAATGCTTTACCTTAAAAGTATTATACAATTCGGCGGCAAAGGTAATCAATTTTTCCCTAATAGGAGAAAAAAAATGAAACAATTTGTTCCACGCCGCAAAAATATTGATATAAATTGGCCGTTTCGACAATTCAGCCTTCAATATGAAGAACAAACCTCTGAACTCCTGAACTTCAAAGAAGTTGAGTGAATACCAGACTTGAATAACAGTATAAATATCAAGGTAAAACGACATTTCAATTATCCGAGCACCCGGATTGGAGGGATGATGCCAGAAAAAGAGGCCGCTGCCAAGGGGAGAGAGGGCGGGGAAAACGGGGAGAAAGGCCGCACCTCTCTGGTTCGCAGCGGGCGGAGCAAACATTTGCGGCGGTCGCTGCAAATGTTTGCTGCGACCGCCGCAAATATCCGCAGCGTCCGCTGCGAACCAATTTTTATACTGTAGGCTGGTCTCTCAGGAACACATAGTGCCAGGTGCGGCCCTCCTGATAGCATCGCAGACGGGGACTGTCGCCCTGGCATAGGCCGTCAAGGTAGAGTTTGGCCGATCTGTACTTCAAGCCGCTGGCCCATACGAAGTTGCTGATGGTGATATAGCCGTTGACCGTGCTGCGTCGCAGGGCCTCCTCCATCGCCTTGGAGTCGTGCATTTGGCTGTTGCCCACACGCCCTTTCTTGCGACGGAATCCGTCGCCGCTACAGTCGGCATCCTGGACGAACTGTCTGGAGGGGATGAACTCTATGCCGCCATACACCACATCGTTTCCAGTCACCCTGACAGGGTCGGTATGGTCGCCGAGCAGCTTCAGCTTGGGAGCCAGCGAGCCAAAGGGGGTCTCCACCCGACACCCCTGGCGCAGCCACATCGTGGCCACCTCGCTGAACAAGTCGAAGAGGCGCTTCATCTCGCCCTTGCTCGTATGGCGGTACTTGGCACAAAAGTCGTCGATAGCATCGAGGTCGTACTTGCGCTCTATGACAGGCTGGGCATAGAGCAGGGGCTTGCCGTCGTCGCCTTTCGTGGGGCGCGGCTGCAGTTCAAAGAGTATTCCGTCGGTCTTGTTTGGCATAATGATTCCGTGCTGTTTTCAGTTTCTGCTCGCAAAATTACAAAAATATTGAGAACACCCCAAATCTTTTTTCTTGTATTTTTCAGCACCATGCTCATTGCGACCAGATGTTATTGTATATTTCCAAATGCTTCTCAATCACTTTTTCTATTGCGAACTCCCTTTCGGCTTTCTCCCTTGAGGCTTTTCCCATTCTGAGGCGTAATGCCTTGTCTTCTATCAGGATGCGCAGTTTCTCGGCAAGGACTTCACTATTCTTGACAGGAATCAGGAATCCGTTGACACCATCGTCCACTACATCCTTGCATCCGATAGAGTTGGTAGTGACGATGGGCCGGCCTACGGCACAGGCATCAATAAGCGACTTGGGAACGCCCTCGCGGTAGTAACTCGGGAATGCCATAATGTGACACTGCTCCAAAACAGCCCTGATATCCTTCTGGAAATCCATCCACTTGATATATTTCCCGTCGCAACGGGCCTCAAGCTCTTCCTGCGAAACGGCATCAGCGTTGACCGCAAGTCTGCCGCAGAGCCAGAACTCCAGTCGGCCCTCATAGTCCTGCCGCAGCATCTCTGCAGCCTCTATCAGCTCCATAACACCTTTCTCCTTCACCATCCTGGCAGTAAAAACAACTTTCAACGTGTCGCTCTCTGGCTCAGGCATATACTTGAAAAAGTTCAGATCGACACCTGACCCCTTGATGAACTCCGCCTGACTTTCGTTGGCGACGCCGTGACGCAGGAACAAGCTTCTGTCCTCTTGGTTTTGGAATATCACCTTCACTCTACTCCTTTTGTTCGAAAATCGCATCACCGCCAAAATTCCTTTTGCCGTCATTCCCATCTTGTTGTCGGAGAAAATGACCCCCAGTCCGCTAATAGCGTTCACCACACCGCAGGCTCTGGACAGCTTGGCTGCAAGTCCGCCCCAAAGAATGTTCTTCAGTCCTACGTGATGTACAACAGCATCCCTATTTTTTCTATATAATTTATATAGGAACCAAAAAGTCCGAAACTCCTGAAGTAGATTCGTACCCGTAGGGTTGATTGGCAATTCCAATACTTTCAGTCCAATCTCCTCCAATTCTTGGAGTTGCCCTGTATCCTTACACACTACTGTGACATTCCACTTGGCTTTCTGTGCAGCAAGAGCTATCTCCTTTCTGTGCGAAAGGAAAAAACGGTCTTCGTTGACTATGATGAAAAGTGTCTTTTGCATATTACTTGTTTCCAGAATTCTTTGTTTTTATCGAACGAGAAATATTTGTTGTAGTTGTCTTTCGCATTTCTCGACATACGTGAATAGCGTTCCCAGTCGGCTGACAGTTCAATGACGGCCTCCTTCCATGAGGTTTGGTCGTTTGGGGGATTGATGAGATAGCCGAAGTCTTTAGTCACTACTTGCTTATTATAGCCAACGGCTGATGCTATGACAGGCATCGCTGTAGACATGTATTGAATCAATTTGAACCCTCCCTTGCCTCGTGTAAACTCCGTGTCGGGCAGAGGCATCAGTCCGATGTGTGAACTTATAATCTCTTTTTTGGCGATTTCCCTGTCCCAAAGTATGTTGGCAATCTCCAAACAGGAGACATCGGCCAAGAGGGGCTTGTTGCATACAACATGAAGACTGAGTCTCTTGCCATTCAGTGCCTTCAGGGCCTTGGCGGCATCGTCCAATGCGGGCACTATCGTCTGGATGTACTCCAGACCCGTTGCTGTCGCCACCCAGACAAGACGTATCTCGTCATTGTAGAGCGACTGTCTCTGTGAAAGGACTTCTTCTGTGTCGTAATCTGAGAAATCACCATCGGTCGTGGGAAGAATTGTCGCCTTTTGGACAAAACGCTTGTCAATAAGCGACAACAAAATGTCTGTGGAGACAACAATAACATCACTATATTTTGAAAAGAAATAGAAGTCGGAGGGAGAAACACGCTTGTTCTCCAGGATATTGTCGTCAAATTCCCATACTATCGTGTTTCGTTTTGCTAGCCGCCGAATAAGGTATTTGTGAAGCATCGGCATCCGACGTGGAACGATGGCACGTGCAAGGATAACCGTTCCGTTGGATAGTGACAGGTTATCCTCCACAAGGAAAACCAGCGTACGGAACACATAGAGGAAATACAAAAAGACAGAATAGACAAACGGGCCGTCCTTACCTTGATTGTGCCACCACGTATAGATGCAATCGGGCAAGGCGGAGCGGAACCTCGCCTCTGACGGTTTGAAATACTGCGTCAGCCGGTAATAGCTGGACGGCGTTAGACGAGCATTCTCAACATATATGGATACCTTCTTCATTATTCTCTTTCATTTAGGAGAGGTGAAACCAGCGAAAAGTCCCTTTACCATATTTATCCAGCATTTGCCGCCAGACTTGATGAGTATAGGGAAATAGATGAGTCTTGCCATATTCTTGATGGCATGGCTTGTCTTCCATTGCAGGGGTACATAACCCCTTCTCGACAGCCAGAGGTGATTACGGAACTGGTAGTAGTACCTGATGGGCGAGGAAACGATGATTGTATATCCGCAGACGTAAATGGTCTTCTGGCCAACCATGTGCTTGATGGTCACATTCGGGGTAAAGCCGCAGATATAGCCTTTGCTTTCAGCCCGCCAGCACCACTCAAAGTCCACGTAGTCGATGAAGAGGCACTCGTCGTTGAGTCCCACATCTTCCAAGACCTCCCTCGTGGTGCATCCGCCAGAAGAAATCAACTCCCGTCTCGGGATAAAGTCGTCGGACAGGGCATGGTCTTTGTGGATGACCGACTTGTATTCCTTGCCCGTCTCCTTGTTCTCTGTCGAAGGTCCCAAGAAGGCCAGGCGTGGAAAGTCACGCTTTATCTTTTCAAAGCAGCATGCAATATCTTGCGGATAGGAGAAGGGTACCGTGCTGTCCTGGTCGAGAAAGACAATATGGGTAGCTTCACTATGGTCCAGTACATATCTGCTGCCAATATTCTGAGCCTTGGCAATCCCTACATTTTCCTGTAAAGAGACATAGTGCATCCTGCCAACCTGGCCGCCACTAAAAGCAGGTACTGGCGAGTTATCAACGATTACGCCATAATGGCTTTCAGACAACCTTCTTACGTTGGCAATCTCATCGTCATTAGGATTATAAAGTACTATGACAACAGCAACGTTATTCACGGAGTTTTCAATTTTTGTTAGTAATATCCGCGCTTGATGCGCATTTTGTATTTCACTTTGCTATAGAGATATTTCATCACAGAGCCATAGCCAAGGGAAGTGAGCATAGCGTAGTACTGTCGATTGCTTCTGACCACTTTCTTCAGATTCAGGAGCCTATAGCGCAGTCCGATGTCGGCGGCTTTAGTGTCCGTTGCCCCAAGTGTGTTAGTGCCATGCTGACGGTATAGCACCGTCTTGTCTGCGATGCCTTTAAGCAAACCTCCACACTTGAGCACACAAAGACACACCCAGATGTCGTGCATCAAGGCCTTGTCGGCGGGGAAACCGCCAACCACGGCTTTAGCTTGCTTATTAAACATCATAGTGCATCCCGTAGCAATCGCCGTGTGGCCACCGCTGTCAGCGAATGTCCTTATATACTGTGGATAAATACCCGAATGTTCCCACATAGAGGCAGAGAGAGACGCAAGGTTCTCGTCAACTATTTGCAAGTCGGTATAGACTGCAATTGCTTTTTGGGGATGCTCCCGCTCCATTTGACGAAGCTCACCTATCGACAGTTCTATCTTTTCGGGCAGCCACACGTCATCCTGGTCGCAAAACATATAATAGGGCGCCTCCACCCGGTTCAGCATACTCAGGAAATTCTTACACGGCCCTCCTGCCGACGAATAGTCGAGAATCGTTATCTTGTCGGAATGACGATTCTCAAATTCCTTCACAACCGCTACAGTACAATCCTGAGAACCGTCATCATGCACGTATAGATGCCAGTCCTGGTAAGTCTGGGACAAAAGAGAGCGTATCTGCTCGGCGATAAACCTCTCCCCATTATATGTTGCCATCAATATGGCTATTTTGCCCGTTTGACACATACCTTATTTATTTTATCATCTTCTTTCCATTAATGATGTAAACATCCCGGCGTTGCCTGGTCGTCGACTGTGAGCCGTGTTGACGAATTCCGCTGGCAGAATAGCCATAAAGCACGTCGTCGCTTTTCTCTTTGTATAGTTTTGGAAGCTCTGTTGTAGTTTCATCTGGGATTTGACGAGCCATTTCAGCAATATTCTCTTTCAGCCAGACTCCTTGTTTAGCAATATACTCCTTAGCCTTTTCTGCATAGTCGGTCACTTGGCCTCTTTGTATTTTCCACCGCTGGTAGTCCAGGGCATTAGACGCATTGACAGCCTCTGCCAACGTTGACGAGGCCAATGAATCGACAAATGCCGTCAGTTGTTCAATAGTGGAAGTGCCTTTCTCTTCCCAGAGCTTGATATATGATTTTGCAAAACTCTTATCGCTGCAAAAAAAGAGATTCTTGAAAATGTAATGCGTATGATTTTGGCTCCAGTAGTCCTCACTTTTAAGTATATTGTCGAAATCCCATAGGCAGCCGATTGTCAGTAACGATGACTGCGAATGGTCATACTTAGTGAGGTACAAATTGGTTCCCGCACTGTCAATGTTGCCAAGTATGTCCAATGCCAAAATCCATTTAGAAAATGAGTCCTCGTCAATGACGGAGGCATAGCCTCCTTCTTGAATTACCTTTTCAAAGGTTTGAAGCACAGTCTTGAAAAACTCTGCTTGTTCAGGGGTTATGTCTTCTGTGTCAGGATACTTGAAGGTATATGACAATTCTGGACTGTACAGCACTAACGGTATGCAGAAATCTTCATTCCACCAATAGGCATCCAACTCGGCAATGAATCCAGTTGTCTTATCTACATTCAGGCGGCAGTCGGTGTTTCGTTCAACAGATTCCATGAGAAGATATAATCCACGATTGTCATCGTTGAATATCACATTGACAAACTCATACCTAGGCGTCCACGGCATATTTAGCAACTCACTTGCTTTAAGTCCTATGACTGTGTTCATGTTATCCACTCTCAGCAGCAGCCAGTTCTTGTCTTTAAGCAGGTCGTTTCCGCTGCATAGCATGTCGCCTTTCTTTTGCAGTTTAATTTTGTAGGGCTTCTTGGGGTTAAACAGCGCACTGGTGTTTCCTCGCACCTTGATTGTCATACCACTTTCTTTATCCAAATATTCTCCACTGTCGAAGACGATGCCATCGTCAAGGGTTTCGATGACGACACGGCCTGGCACTTTGGTGGCATTTCTGATACTCGCTTCCAAGCATCCTTGGGGAGGGTCTGCTTTTTCGTATGTTGGCTCTTCGTGGTTTATTGTCTCAATTTGTAATACAGGCAAACCGATTTGGAGCAGTTCTGCCTTTGTTGGCTTATCGTAAGCAAAACTTGTTAGGTGTGTTGTCGCTAATAGAGATAGCAAAATAATAAGTTGCTTCATAATAATTGTTTTATATTAGGATTTATATTCTTGTCTTTTCCCCATACAAACGCTTGTAACGCAGGTATTTGAAAAGAGATCCATATCCAAGTGCTCTCAGCATGCGATAGTGCTTGTAGTTGGCAACGATGCTTTTCTTGATGTTTATGAGCCTTTTGATCCGGCTGTACTGAGCCCAGTGGTTAACCCCCACTACATTCTTTTCATGTTGCCGATAATATACCAGAGGCTCGTAAATGGCTTTGACAATTCCTTCTGAACGCAGTACACAGAGGGCAATCCAAATGTCATGCATCACCGCTTTGTCGGCAGGAAACACAACTGCGTCTTTGGCTTGCTTGTTAAACAGCATTGTACAACCCGTCACAAACTCTAAAGCCCCGCCTTCGTCAAATGTCGTGAGATATTCCGGATGAATACGCTCCACCCTCCACATAGACTCATTAATCAAGTTCAAATCTCCGTCAACGACAGACAAGTCTGAAAACACTAATGCTGGTTTGCCAGAATTGTCGCGTTCTATCTCCCTTATCTTGGTGATTTGCTTTTCAATTTTGTCTGTACGCCATTTGTCGTCTTGGTCGCAAAAAAGGTAGTAATCGGCATTGACTGCCTGAAGGAGGCTGAGGAAATTGTTTTTCGACCCATGTTGGGCAGGGTAGTCAAGGATGAAGAAGTTGTCATATCGTGCCGCATATTCCTTTAGGATATTGCAAGTTTGGTCAGTTGACCCGTCATCATGGACATAGACACTCCAATCCTTGAAGGTTTGTTCGTAGAGAGAATCCAGTTGTGTCTTGAGATATTCCTCTCCATTGTATGTAGCCAATAATATAGCCGTTTTTTGCATTTGTGCTTTATTTTATATGATTGTACACTATTTTCGTATCAGAGAGCAGATATTTTTTTACGATACCGTCACTCACCTGTTTCAAAACCCACGCAACTGCCATAATGGCTACGGATGTACAGACTAATAGAATAGTCACATTCCATTCCGTAAAATTCCAATGCATTATATCGAAGATCTTGATGAAGGCCATTTGCCCCCAAACGATTGATACCAAACAATTTTGCATAGCCGTCAAATCCGACAACAGAAAGAAATAGAGTTAGTGGATGAGCCGTAGAAAACGCATTGCCGTCAGTGAGTAGGTGCCGCACGATGCTCAAAGGTATGTACAGACATGTAATCCAGAAAGGCGGGTAAATTACCTTGGCACGTTTTAAGTAGAATTCTTTGAGTGTAGTTCTACTTGGTTTGCTGCCTCCCCTCAGAATATCTCCATCGCTTGTTTTGTTGGCATTGCTAATCAAGCCGTATCTATTATAAAGCAGTCCCCCAGAAAGAACAAGATAGATAGTGACGGCGATATTTCCAAAATCGTAGTTCGGTGTGAGATAAAAGAAGTTGAAAAACGAAAGTCCTTCCTCCGCATATTTGCACCCAAAATGATACGTGATGACAAATACCATTGCAACGGTTCTCAATACGTCAAATTCCAATCGTCTTTTCATATAGATGCTTAGGGGAAAGATAGAGTAAATATTCGGTTAATATTCACATTATTTAATCCAGATGCCTGTTGCCTTGCCTTTTATGATTTTGTGGTATTGAATATAGTTGACGATGAGCCCAGGCAGGTTGACCAAACACATCACTAAGAGCAGGTAATTAATATCGTGAGTCATTCTTCCCGCAAAGACTGCCAATGGTATGTACACGACGGAAGCGGTAATGGTGAGGATAAGCTGTAAATGCAATACCCCGAAGCCGTTGAGAACGTATGAGTAGCGCATACTCAGCAGTATGATGAACTGATAGACGGCAGAGATGAGCGTGATGGAGAAGGGCACAAACGCCTGGCCCTGGATCCACACGTCGTACACAAAGCCCGAGAGCGGCGCAGTGGGGATTTTCCGTGGATAGTCCAGGACATCACCCACACCGCCTAACCAAATATCTTAGCGCAACGGAACAAAAAGAATGGCAGGTCGCTGACCCCATGTACCTGAGCACGTAGCCCCTTCACCTTTGAGTTGAAAGACTCCGCAGAAGCATTGGTAGATCTGTTGTTGAAGTAGTTCAATACATATTCTTCCTTGGCTTTGATGGTGT
>JAGCZA010000086.1 GCA_017960525.1 Prevotella sp. | reverse complement strand
TCCAATAAACACGTCGTTTGGATAGCAGGAATTGACTTGTTATGGCGTTTTCACCAGGTGTGGGAATGTTTTGTCCACCAGTAAGGGAACGTCTCATTCCAAGCGTGAGGAGAAAAACCTATCTATGAATAATTCAGGCTAAAGAATTTGTGAGTTTGGACGGTTCTTTTTTGAGGTCTGCTCGTAGCCTGTTTCAAGTTTGGACGAACCTGTCTCATTGCTTGGCCGTGCGCCTTTCAACTTCTTGTCACCCCAACACCTATAAAAAGCCTAAAAAAACTATAAAGATGAGATTCAGAATCAAGAAAGAGACCAAGCCGAAACTGGCCACCTTCGGCAAATACAAGGCCGTGGCCTGCCACCCCTTCACCGTGGAAACCCACCAAATACTCAACGAGGTAGCCGCCCGCAACGGCATTTCGCCTGGAGATGCCGTCGCGGTGATGATGGGCCTCTCCCACGTCATCAACGACCATCTGCGGCAGGGCCACCGCGTGCGCCTGGACACCTGGGGCCTGATGAAACTGGAGATAGAGAGCGAGAAGGTGGATTCGCCCGAAGCCTTCGATGTCAAGAAGCACATCCGTGGCGTGCGCCTCCACTTTATCCCTGAAAGCAGTTCCGGCAGCCCCGACTTGTACAAGGACATGGAGTTCGAGCGGGAGCCGTATTAGCCGTGAGCAGAAAGATGGTCACACAAGTTGCGAATTATACAAAAAAGTATTATATAAATTTGTATAATTGTTTGTTTTCTATTACCTTTGCACTCAGAATCGCATAATCAGTTATGAAAAACCCTTTTCTTACATTCGGATATAGCGGGCCTGAGTATTTCTGCGACAGGGTGGAAGAGACAAAAAGACTGACATCCCTGCTGACAAACGGCAATCACGTAGCCTTGATTTCACCTCGGAGGATGGGAAAGACAGGACTTATAAAACATTGTTTCTCACAGACACAACTGCAGAAAAGTTACTACCTGTTCATCGTGGACATCTATGCAACTAAGTCTCAGGCAGAGCTTACCTACAAACTGGGGCAAAACATTCTCTCCGTCTTGAAGTCGAAAGGGCACAAGGTATGGGAACGGTTTGTACAGTCGGTAGCATCTCTGCGGACAGGCATCAGCCTTGACGCCTTTGGACAACCATGCTGGAATCTGGAAATCGGAGACATAAAGACACCTCAGGTCACTTTGGAAGAGATTTTCGGATACCTCTCACAAGCTGATAAGCCCTGCCTGGTAGCTATCGACGAGTTTCAGAGCATTATGGACTATCCTGAGAAAAACGTGGAGGCACAACTCCGTACATATATCCAAGACTGTAACAATGCGTGGTTCGTGTTCTCTGGGTCAAAACGCCATTTGATGGGTGAGATGTTCTCTTCTCCTGCCCGGCCTTTCTATCAGAGTGCCAGTACTATGTCGCTGAAACCAATACCCCTGGAGTCCTATTTGCCTTTCATCAAACACCATTTTGAAAACAATGGACTGAGCATCAACGAGGATGCTATAGAATATCTCTACAGGAAATTTGAGGGCACCACATGGTATATCCAGAAGATATGCAACGAGGTGTTTGCAGCTGCTGACACTGGACGAACTTGCAACATCACTGATATTGATGCAGCCATTGACTATGCCACAGAGGAGAAGGAAGACACATTTATGGATCTGATGTCAAGGCTAACGGCCAAACAAAAGAGCCTACTAACTGCTCTTGCGCGGGCAGGCAGAAACGCCAAGCCCACAAGTGAAGAATTTATCAGGAAGCATCGTCTCACTACGGCCAGCGCCATACAGAGAAGCCTGTCTGCCCTGCAAGACAAGGATATTGTCACAAACGAGGATGGCAAATATTTCATTTACGACTATTTCCTGAACAACTGGTTAGGGCAGGTTGGAAAGGGATAGAGGAATATGTGGGATTATTCCCCATTTTATCCCCGAAAGCAAATCCGGCAGCCCCGACTTGTACAACGGGAGCCGCAATAGCCGTGCGCAGAAAGAAAAAACGGCGTTTACTTTGCTGTTTCAGATAAAATGAGTATCTTTGCCAAAAAATTAAGGTGATGAAGCGAATTGCAGCAATTCTGACAGTGTTCAACAGGCGCGAAAAGACTCTTTCCTGCCTGTGTCACCTGTTTGAGGCACTACAGACATACAACCAAGCCACAGCCGACGGCATAGCATTGACAGTATTCCTCACCGACGACGGCTGTACCGACGGAACTGCCGATGCCATCAGGGCAGCGTTTGCCGACAAGGACATACACATACTCCAAGGCACAGGCTCGCTGTTTTGGGCCGGCGGCATGCGCTTGGCCTGGCAGGCGGCCATCGATGCAGGCCAGGCGTGGGACTATTATCTGTTGCTGAACGATGACACTTATATATATAACAATGTGTTCAGCCAGATGTTTGAAGCCGACAGCCACGCCTTTACCCAAACTGGCCGCCACGGCCTTGTGTCGGGCATCATTTGCCAGCCTGGCAAGCATGACGAAATAACATACGGCGGAAACATTTTTGTGAACCACACAAAAGGCCGTAGCGTGCTGGCTGTGCCTACGGGGAAGCCGCAGGCGGTCGACTCCACCCACGCCAATATCCTGCTTGTCCACAAAGACGTGGTGGCAGAAATTGGCATCTTCTATGAAGGCTATAGGCATGGTGAGGCCGACATAGATTACTCTATGACGTGCAATCAACGCCACATACCAGTATTCGTCACCGCTCGTGTCTGTGGAGAGTGCGAGTTCGACCACGACTCAAATAAAGGTGAAATTGAGCGGCTTATGAAAATGACGCTTGCTGAACGAAAAGCATACGTAAACGCTCCCACACACTCAGATTATGACTACCTGCTTCATGTCCGCCGAAACCTTCCCTTGCGCTATCCCTTGGCATGGTTGATGCGTACAATACGCCTGTATTTCCCAAAATTATATTATCGAATCACTCACCTTAGAGGAATATATAAATAACCGTTGAAATGAAAAGAATAATGCTGGTCTTTGGCACCCGTCCAGAGGCGATAAAAATGGCTCCCTTGGTCATTGAACTGAAAAAAAACGATGCAGATTTTGAGACCATCGTCTGTGTCACAGGACAACACAGGGAGATGCTTGACCAGGTTCTCGATATTTTTGGCATCAAGCCGGACTATGACTTGAACATCATGAAGCAGGGGCAGGATTTGTATGACATTACGGCCCGTGTGCTTACTGGTATGCGCGACGTGTTGAACGAGTGCAAACCCGACGTGGTGCTGGTGCATGGCGACACCACCACATCCACGGCGGCGGCCTTGGCCGCGTTCTACCAGCAGATTCCTGTGGGGCACGTGGAGGCGGGACTGCGCACCTACAACATCTACAGCCCCTGGCCGGAGGAGATGAACCGCCAGTTGACAGGCCGCATTTCAACCTACAACTTCGCCCCCACGTCTCTGTCAGAAAAAAATCTGAAAGAGGAAAAAGTGCACGGCAAGATATTCGTTACCGGCAATACAGTGATTGACGCCCTCCACATAGTGGTGGCCAAACTAAAGGGCGACAAATCAATGGCTGAAGAACAAGTGAAGGTGCTGGCAAAAGCCGGATATGACGTCAGCCGCCTTGACCAGGGCAGAAGACTGATACTGATAACCGGCCATCGCCGCGAGAACTTTGGTGAAGGGTTCATCAACATGGTTACTGCCATGAAAGACCTCTCCGAGAAATACCCCGATGTGGACTTTGTCTATCCTATGCACCTCAACCCCAACGTGCGCAAGCCTATCCATCAGGTGTTTGGCGAAGACTTGACGGCCTATACCAATTTCTTTTTCATCGAGCCGCTGCAGTATTTGGAGTTCGTCTATCTGATGGAGAAGTCGCACATTGTCCTCACCGACAGCGGCGGCATACAGGAAGAGGCTCCCGGTCTGGGCAAGCCCGTTCTGGTGATGCGCGACACCACCGAAAGGCCGGAAGCCCTGGAGTCCGGAACCGTACATCTTGTGGGAACGGATTACAATAAGATAATGAGCGAGGTAAGTACCCTGCTCGACAACGCCGAAGCATACCAGCGGATGAGCCAGGCCGTGAACCCATACGGAGACGGGCGGGCCAGCCAGCGCATCATTCAAGCACTCATCAACAATTGACGCATCTACAGCAATGAAAGACATAAAGATTGCAGCCATACTGACGGTGTTCAACAGAAAGGAGAAGACACTTGCCTGCCTTCAGCATTTGTTTGAAGCCTTACGGACATACAACAAAGCTGCTGGAAGCCTCATCGGCCTGACAGTATTCCTCACTGACGACGGTTGCACCGATGGTACTGCCGATGCCATCAAGTCGGCTTTTCCTGACAATGACATACACATCCTGCAAGGCACAGGCTCACTGTTCTGGGCTGGCGGGATGCGACTGGCCTGGCAGGCGGCCATCGACACCGGCTCAGCTTGGGACTACTATTTGCTGCTGAACGACGACACATTTATCTATAACCACGTGTTCGCACAACTGTTTGAGGCTGACGAGTTTGGCTACAAGCAGACAGGCCGCCACGGACTCACCTCAGGCATCACCTGCCAGCCCGGCAAGCGTGACGAAATCACTTACGGCGGAAACATTTTCGTCAATCAGACCAAGGGCCGAAGCATATTGGCCGTGCCTGCCGGGAAGCCCCAGGCAGTCGACTCCACTCACGCCAACATCCTACTTGTCCACAAGGATGCAGTGGCAGAGATTGGCATTTTCTACAAGGGCTACCGCCACGGCGGCGCCGACGTTGACTACTCCATGATGTGCAAGCGTCGCCATTTGCCTGTCGTTGTCACTGCCCAGACGTGCGGCGAATGTGAGTTTGACCACGACTCCAACAAGGGGGAAATAAAGCGTCTGATGGGCATGACGCTGACCGAACGGAAAGCCTACGTTAACTCGCCCACCCACAGCGACCACGACTATCTGCTCTTTGTTAGGCGCAACAAGCCTTTACGTTTCCCTGTGGCTTGGCTAGTGCGCACCATCCGCCTCTACAGCCCGAAGTTGTATTACCATGTCACCCACTTTAGGGGACTTTATTAAGAAGCAATTAGGAAAAATGGACGTTTCAGTTATCATCCCTACATACAAGCCGGGAAGCTACATCTGGCAATGCCTTGACTCGCTGAAAGAGCAGACGTTGCCGGCTGACCGTTACGAACTGGTCATCATCGTCAATGGTTGCTGTGAACCTTATTTAGGACAGATAAAAGACCATTTGGCAACTTTTCCAACAAAACTGCACACCACGGTAGTGCAGACTGACCGGGGAGGTGTCTCAAACGCCCGTAATATGGGACTGGACTTGGCAAAAGGCCGATACGTAAGCTTTGTGGACGACGACGACTGGGTGTCGCCCGACTATCTTGAAGGTCTGCTGTCGGTGGTCGACGGTGACGCGGCGATGGCTATAGCTAACGTGATGAATCTTGACGAGCGGACGGGGCAAATGAGAGATGACTGGCTGTCGGCCAGCTACAAAAAAAACAGCCAGGCCTCCAATGGCGCATCGCTGATGTCGTGCCGCAGTTTCCTGTCTGTCGCCTGTTGCAAACTTACCGCCCGCGAAGCCATTGGCGACTATCGTTTTGACACGCACTACAAGCAGGGAGAGGACTCACTGTTCAATGCCATGATGAGCCATCGTCTGAACCACTTTGGCGTTGCGCCGCCACAAGCCATCTATTACCGTCGGCTCCGCCAAACCTCGGCCTCGCGCTCACGTTCCCTCTGGATAATAACTCGTGACAATGCCCTGCTGGCCATAAAATTCGCCACCACTTACCTCAAAGGCATACGCCACTACAATGCCCTGTTCTTTGCCACAAGGATTCTGGGGTGTGTAAAGGCCACTCTCAGGGAGTATGTGAGACCATTCGCCCCTAATGTCTAAACGAAAGAATCATTTGGACTGATACACTCTTACCCAGTCAAAGCGTGTTTCAAAGGTCTTACGGATGTCAGGGTAAGGTAATGCTTTCCAGCGCCCACTGCCTACTGCCTGGTTAAGAATGAGGAAGAAAGGATAGTCGAAAGTCCATGCACCCTCGTCAAGTAGTAGTTTGTCTTTAGGTTTCTTGTATATGCCTGTAGTCTCGCCGTCTATAGTCCATATTACATGGTCTGGGGTCCACTCTACACCGTAGATGTGCCACTTGCGCACGTCAACCTCCTTGCTGAAGGTGTTCTTCAGCCCATGTGTTTTGTGCGTCTGCGTATACTGTGAGTGAATGGTGTGCGAGGCTTTCTTCTGGTTGCTGAACACCTCAGCAATGTCTATTTCTCCATACAACTCCTTGGCATAGCCGTGGCTCTTCATCAGCCAGATAGCAGGAAAATTGCCAGGCAAGAAGTTGGTCTTCATACGCACCTCCACTTTGCCGTACTTAAACTCAAACTTGTTCATCGTTGTCACGCCACCAGTCAGCATCTTGGCCGTGTCGGCGGGTTCCCATTTGTTAGGCACGGCACGACACACCAATGAGCCGTTCTTGATATAGACCACCTTATCCGACTTGCTGTTCCAGCGGGCCCACTGGCTGGGATTGCGACCGGCCCGACTCCATTTTGCGGGGTCTGGCTGGCTACCATTGGGCTGGTTGAACTCGTCGCTGAACACCAGTGTCCACTCCGTCTTCTGGGCCTTTACCATCGTACTGTCGGCTGTTAAACCCAGCAGTGCCAACAACAAAAGAATACCTCCCTTCATTAGCCTAAGTTGGGGATTGTCACTTTCTTTCCCATTTCCATTAAGTACTCTGGCGTATAGAAATCCATCATACCACCAAGTGATGTGAATGTCAATTCACCGAAATACGCCTTTCCGCCTACGGCATATAAGTCAACACGCACCTCGGGGAATGGTTTCGACAAGATGCGGGCAGCCTTAATCATATCGTCAAGGCAGGCAGGGCGTGGTATGGCCTTAGTGGCTACCGTCATGTGGGGCGAGGCTTGCATATTCTCCGGGAATCGATTCCACTCCAGGTCGTAGCAGTCCACGGTGGCGTGATACCCGTCTGCCTGACGCTCAGAACAAACGAAGAAGGAATAAGGCTCGCCATTGAAACTCCAAAGTTTATAGTCAATCAGCGAAGTCTCACCCTCACCGCACGGCAGCAACTCCTCGGCCAGAATCATAGGTTTGATGCCCCGGTATTGTGGTTCACCGCTCAAGGCACCGATGCGCTTGTCGTCAAGCCAACCCTGCAGACGCTTGTACAGATTCTGCCAGTCTTGCTCGTTCATCTTCGTCTTATCCACTTTGACGTTTGTGCCTTTGCCATCGCCGTTGTTGGCTTTCAGGATGAATTGCTGGGGCAGGTCATCAAAAGGAATGTCTTCTACACGTTCCCAAGCGCCATACAGGGGAATCAACATTGACTCCAACCCGCAAGACTTCACATAATCGCGAACCCTGTATTTATCCGCCATCTGAGTCCAAAGTGAAGTGTCAGAGAAAAGTTTCAGATAAAGAATTTTCTCATTCAAATCCTTTGGATTCTTAAAATCTGGCAGACGCCCGAACCGCAGGAGGTAGCGCAACTTCACTGTAGCAACAGGAAATTTCTCTAGTATAATTGCTGCTAAATAACGCAATGTTTTCATATTTGGCTTCTAAATATATCGTTTTCTTGTGCAAAGGTACAACTTTTTCAATAAAAAAGATTATCTTTCCTAAAAAAGTTGTACCTTTGCACCGATTTTTGAAAAAGAGACATGCAAAGAGAGCTCGTTTCGGTCATTATGCCCACCTTTGATTCTGGCAAACACCTTGCCGGAAGCATTGAGAGTGTGCTCGCACAGACTCACTCCAATCTGGAACTGCTGATTACCGACGACTGCTCTACCGACGGCACACGTGAGATTTTGGAGCAATTTGCCCAGCGTGACCCCCGCGTGAAAGTGGAACTCCTTACTGAGAACAGCGGCCCAGGCGTTGCCCGCAACAAGTCCATTGAGCGGGCTCAAGGGCGCTACATCGCTTTCTGCGATAGCGACGACCGCTGGTTTCCTGAAAAACTGGAGAAGCAAATCCGCCACATGGAGGAGCACAGCAGCGCCCTTTGCAGTTCATCGTACTTGATTTGCAACGAGGACGACAAGGTGACAGGAGTGAACATTTCTCCGGACTACCTGACGCTGGATATGATGAAGCGCGACAACAAGATTGGCTGCCTGACGGCTGTCTACGACGTGCAGCGACTGGGGCACAAGTTCTTTATGCCGTCTATCCGCAAGCGCCAGGACTGGGCGCTATTCCTGAGCATTATGAAGGAGTGCCGCGAATGTTTCTGCCTGACGGAGCCACTGGCCTACTACCGTCAGAGGGAGAACTCGGTGTCGAGCAACAAGTTCTCGCTCATCAAGTACAACGTGAAGGTCTACGAGACGGTGTTCGGCTATTCCCGCCTGAAGGCTTATCTCTATTTTCTGTTCTGTTTCCTGCCCTCCTATTTTTTCAAGGTGAAGAAGCGCAGGCAGGACAGTAAGGAATATCTGGAAAATATGAAGTAAGAAAAAAGCCTCCCCTTTTCGAGGGAGGCTTAATTTATTGGGATGGAGTCGGACCTTATGCGTCCTTCTCCATCTGTGCCTTCAGGTTGGCGAGCACGTCGAGGTCACCGAGGGTGGTGCTGGCTGCGACGTTCTCGATCTTCGGGGTCTCGTCCTTCTTCTTGGGAGCGGCGGCTGCGGCGGGCTTGCGTGCGGCACGCTTCTCCTCACGATCCTTGTCCTCGAAGGTGCGGCTGTGGCTCAGGATGATGCGCTTCGAGTCCTTGTTGAACTCAATCACCTTGAAGGGCAGCTCCTCGCCCTGCTGGGCCTGTGAACCATCCTCCTTGACGAGGTGCTTGGGCGTAGCGAAGCCCTCAACATCCTCACCGAGCTGGATGACGGCACCCTTCTCAAGCACCTCCAGCACCTTGCCGGTATGAACGGAACCGATGGTGTACTGAGCCTCAAAGGCATCCCAAGGATTGTCCTCCAACTGCTTGTGGCCGAGGCTGAGACGACGGTTCTCCTTGTCGATGTCGAGCACGATGACGTCGATAGGCTCGCCCACTTTTGTGAACTCTGAGGGGTGCTTCACCTTCTTGGTCCAACTGAGGTCGCTGATGTGAATCAGACCGTCTACACCCTCCTCCAACTCTACGAATACGCCGAAGTTGGTGAAGTTGCGGACCTTTGCGGTGTGCTTCGAGCCAACGGGGTACTTCACCTCGATGGTCTCCCATGGGTCTTCCTTGAGCTGCTTGATGCCGAGGCTCATCTTGCGCTCCTCGCGGTCGAGGGTCAGGATGACGGCCTCCACCTCGTCGCCCACCTTCAGGAACTCCTGGGCTGAGCGCAGGTGCTGGCTCCATGACATTTCGCTCACGTGGATGAGTCCCTCAACGCCGGGCTGCACTTCTACGAATGCGCCGTAGTCGGCGATGACGACAACCTTGCCCTTGATGTGGTCGCCCACCTTCAACTCCTGGTCGAGAGCATCCCAAGGATGCGGAGTGAGTTGCTTCAGACCGAGTGCGATGCGCTTCTTCTCCTCGTCGAAGTCGAGGATGACCACGTTGATCTTCTGGTCGAGTTCGACCACCTTCTTCGGGTCGTCCACGCGGCCCCAACTCAGGTCGGTGATATGGATGAGTCCGTCCACACCGCCCAGGTCTACGAACACGCCGTAGCTGGTGATGTTCTTCACGGTACCCTCGAGTATCTGGCCCTTTTCGAGCTTCGAGATGATTTCCTGCTTCTGCTGCTCCAGCTCGGCCTCGATGAGTGCCTTGTGGCTGACGACGACGTTGCGGAACTCCTGGTTGATTTTGACCACCTTGAATTCCATCGTCTTGCCCACGAACTGGTCGTAGTCGCGTATGGGGTGAACGTCAATCTGGCTGCCGGGCAGGAAGGCCTCGATGCCGAATACGTCGACAATCATACCACCCTTTGTGCGGCACTTGATGAAGCCCTGGATGACCTGCTGCTCGTCGAGAGCCTGGTTCACGCGGTCCCAAGCCTTCGACAGGCGTGCCTTCTTGTGCGAAAGGAGCAACTGTCCCTTCTTGTCCTCGGCGCTCTCCACGTAGACTTCCACGATGTCGCCGGGCTTCAGTTCGGGATTGTAGCGGAATTCGGCTGCCTGGATGATGCCATCGCTCTTGTAGCCGATGTTCACCACCACCTCTTTCTTGTCGACGGAGACCACCTTGCCTTCCACCACCTGATGGTCGGCCACCTTGTTAAGGGTCTCGTCGTAGGCCTTGTCAAGCTCCTCACGGCTCACGCTGGCCACGGTACCATTTTCAAACTCGTCCCAGTTAAAATCCTGCAACGGCTGAACGTTCTTTGTTAATTCTGACATTGTTTTAAATAAGTGTTTAATAATTAATAAAGTTAGACATTATGTTAATTGTCTAGAAAATTGGGTGCAAAGGTACTCATAATTATTGAAACCGAGGGCATTACGGCCTTCGGCACCCCTTTGTTTTAAGAATCTTTAACCCTCGACGACGGTCTCCAGCCTAAAGAGTTTGTCGCTGGGGCGCACTTTGCCGCTCACGGGGATGGCCACGCGCTGGCCTTGAGGGGCTTGGTCGACGGGCTTCCCATCGTTGTCGTGAATCTCGGTTGCGGTGAGGTACATAGCCCCCGTGGTCGGGCCGGTGACGAGCAGACGGTCGCCCACGGCGAAGGTGTTGGCCTCGACGGTGAACTCGGCCACGCCCAAGCGTGAGAAGTACTTCACGCCCCGCCCGATGTAGACCTTGCGCTCGGTGGCGCACGACCCGTATTGTTTGTTCCACTCGCCCATCAACTGGCCCTGGTAGTAGCCGTCCCAGAAGCCACGGTTGAAGACGCGGGCCAGACGCTCGTCCCACTCGTCCTTACGCTCCTCGGTGAAAGTGCCGTCGAGCACGGCCCGCACCGCCTCCTTGTAGCACGTCACCACCTGATAGACATACTCAGGCCCACGGGCGCGGCCCTCAATCTTGAGCACCCTCACGCCGGCGTTCATCAGGCGGTCAAGGAAACGGATGGTCTTCAGATCCTTGGGACTCATAATGTACTTGTTGTCTATGTCCAACTGGTAGCCCGTCTCGTCGTCCGTAGCGGTGTAACTGCGGCGGCACACCTGTATGCACTCGCCTCGGTTGGCCGAGCGGTTGGCGGCGTGCAGACTGAGGTAGCACTTGCCGCTGATGGCCATACAAAGGGCGCCGTGGCAGAACATTTCCAGCCGCACCAGTTGTCCCGACGGGCCGCAGATGTGCTGCTCCTCTATCTGCCGGAATATCTCGGCCACCTGCTCTATCCGCAACTCGCGGGCCAGCACCACCACATCGGCAAACTGGGCGTAGAAGCGGAGGGCCTCGATGTTCGAGATGTTCAGTTGCGTGGAAAGATGCACCTCGATGGGCTTGTCTGTACTCCTGCAATACTGCATCACGGCCACGTCGCTGGCGATGATGGCCGAAATGCCGGCCTCACGGGCAGCATCCACAATCTGCCGCATCTGCTCCATATCCTCGTCGTAGACGATGGTGTTCACCGTGAGGTACGACTTCACCCCGTGTTCTCTACAAGTCTGTGCAATCTCCTTCAGGTCGTCGATGGTGAAGGGCGAAGCCGAGCCAGCCCTCATATTCAGTCTGCCTATGCCGAAGTAGATGCTATCGGCCCCCGCCTGTATAGCCGCCGTCAGCGAGTCTCGGCTGCCCACAGGGGCCATCACCTCAAAATCAGTCACTTTCATTTATATATATATTATGGTGTACAGTTTGTTTTTCCGACATTATTTATAACGTATCAGGAAAATGACGATATTTGTTTTACTATTTCCCAATGACCTGTCTTGTTGCTACCAACCCGGATGATTATGCCATCATTTTTCAGTTCTCCAAGACGACGCTTGACAGTTGCTTCCGAAGCGCCTATTTGGGCGGCATAATCGGCATAATTGAGTGTATTGTCCTGAACGATTGCCTGATATAATTTCTGTTTTATCGGGTCAGAGGATGCTTTTATCGGGTCAGAAATGACATTTATCGGGTCATCGGTTTGTGATTTCTTGAACTCTTCTATTTCTTTGCAAATATTTCGTATATGCTCTTCCATCATAAACTCGTGGAAATGTTCAAGCGATTCTTGTTCGCGTGAATCTATCAAAGCCTGTATGTATTCAGCCTTGTCTTCCTTTACGATTTTTACAGGAACCAATCCGAACTCGTATTGCAGTTGGTTCATCACCAGTCGCGACATACGGCCATTACCATCCACCCACGGATGAATGGTCACCAACTGATAATGAGCATCAAAACTCAGCAGATATTGCGCTATGATGTCGGTGCTTTGTAATAGCAGTCGGCGGCGCTCGTTCAACTGTTGGCACAATGCTATTAACTTGGCGGGCACTTTCTGGTAATTCATATAGGAGCGTCCACCAATGCCAGCCGTCACACCTACGAGGCGAAGGTCGCCTTTCGAGGCATCAAACGAACCTTGCGCCGTATTGTATGACGCACCTGTATTTTTCATTACCTTGGCCGATAGTTCTTTAAGTATCTCTATGGAAAAATCTGTGTGTTGATTGGCCAATTGCATAGAATGTTCGTATGCTGCTTTCAGGTCGAGGTTCATCATCTGTTCCTGCAGGCTGCGTCCTTTGGCTGTGATACCCTCATCGAAGAGCAGTTGGTTCTCAATCTCCGTCACCGTAGAACCCTCAATGGCCGTCGAATGGGTAATGAGCGAATACAGATAGAATTTCTGGTAGTCTATCTGTTCTGCAATCCCTAATGAATGGTATTTTTCAAGGGCATTAAGAAATCTTCTTTTCAGTTCCTCTTTCATTTGCTCATCTTCTTTGTTTGCCTTTTTCCATAGATGGATATATATCGTTTCGGGTGTAAAGGTAGTCATTTTGTCTGAGAATACATATAAAATACTGATTTATTTAACATCTTATCTCACTTTGCGACCACTTTCTTCACTTTTGCAATTGTTTTCACGCTATTCTGCAGTCGGTTCACGATTTGAATGAACCGGGCTTTTGAGGTGAAAGGTGCGGGGCGTTGTCGGGGGAGGTGGGAGGGAAAGTTAAAACAATGGCATTGTTTGATAAAACAAAGGCATTGTTTGTTAAAACAAAGGCAATACTTGATAAAATAAAGGCATTACTTTAACTTTTTCACACCCCCCGAATGTCTTTTGCGGACATTGGACAAAAAAACGGGGGCGGAACGCAATATTGGCGGCTGTTTTCGGGTTATTATGATAGAACTAAACGGACTTGGCCTATGAAACATTTCTTCCTTACACTCACCGTGACCCTGGCCTGTCTTTACGCCACAGGACAGACTGCTTACGACCTCGACGCGATGGCCACCGAAAGGCTGGACCGCGGCGTGGTGGCCGTCAGGACTGCCGACCAGAAGGTGTTCGTGTCCTGGCGCATCCTCGGCAGCGATGCCAAGGGCCAGGCTTTCGACGTGCTGCGCAACGGCACGCGGCTCAACGCCCAGCCCCTGACCGGCGGTGGCTCCTGCTTTGTGGACGAACAGCCGCTGCCCCCAGGCGAGGAGGCCGTCTATGAGGTGTGCGGCGGAGGCATCGACGGGCAGTTCACGCTCCAGAAAGACGCTCCCGTGGGCTATCTGCCCATCGCTATCGAGAAGCCTGCCGACGGCTATTCCCCCGACGGACGGCGCTACTCCTATTCGGCCAACGACGCCAGCGTGGGCGACGTGGACGGCGACGGACAGTACGAGATATTCCTGAAGTGGGACCCCTCCAACGCCCGCGACAATGCCCATCCGGGCTTTACTGGCCCCACCATCATCGACTGCTACAAACTCTTCCCCACCAGCCAGCGGCTCTGGCGCATCAACCTGGGGCCGAACATCCGCAGCGGCGCACACTATACGCCTTTCATCGTCTACGACCTGGACGGCGACGGACGGGCGGAACTGATGGTGAAGACCGCCGACGGCACCCGCGACGCACGAGGCCGTGTGGTGGGCGACAGTCTGGCCGAATGGCGCGAGGGGGCGAAGGAGGCCCTGGCCCACTACGAGGAAAACCGCGCCCGTGCCGAGAAGGAGGAGCAGGAGATGATGCAATGGCGGCGCGAGTGGGAACAGGCGCGGCAGAGCGGCCAGCGCCCCAACCGCCGGCAGGGCCGACGACAAGGGCCGCAGGGCGGGAGCACCAGCCGATGGGAAGGCCGCATCCTGCACGGGCCGGAGTATATCAGCGTGTTCTCAGGTCTCACCGGCGAACTGCTCGACACCAAGCCCTACATCCCTGAGCGGGGCAACGTGAGGGACTGGGGCGACGACAACGCCAACCGCTCCGACCGCTACCTGGCCGCCGTGGGCTACCTCGGGGCCACCACACCCGACGGGCGGCGCAAGGCCAGCGCGCTGTTCTGCCGAGGTTACTACACACGCTCCGTCATCGCCGCCTGGGACTGGGACGGGCACGAACTCAAAGAGCGCTGGACCTTCGACTCCAACCTGCCCCAATGGAAGGCCTACGCCGGGCAGGGCAACCACAACCTGCGCATAGCCGACACCGACGGCGACGGGCTGGACGAACTGACCTACGGCTCTATGTGCATCGACCACGACGGCACTGGTGTCTACTCCACCGGCTTCGGCCACGGCGATGCCATCCACTTGGTGGCAGAGCCGCAGACCAACCGCCTCTACATCTGGGACTGTCACGAAAACAAGCGCGACGGCTCAGAGTTGCGCGACGCACAGACTGGCCAGGTGGTCTTCCAAATCAAGAGCCGGAGCGACGTGGGCCGCGCAATGGCCGCCGACATCGACCCCACCAATCCCGGCATGGAGATGTGGAGCACCGACAGCCACGGCGTGCGCAACATGAAGGGCGACGTGATAGGAAAAGCGGGCGACGCCGACGACCCGCAGCACGACAACCAACTCGTCATGCGGGGGCGCTATCTGCCCGTGAACTACGGCATTTGGTGGGACGGCGATCTGCTGCGCGAACTGCTCGACCATGAGACGGTGAGCAAGTACAACTGGACGGAGAAGAGCGTGGACACCATCGTCCGCTTCGATGGTGCCACGTTCAACAACGGCACCAAGTCGAACCCCTGCCTGGCCGCCGACATCCTGGGCGACTGGCGCGAGGAGGTCGTTTCACGCAACCGCGAGTCCACCGAACTGCGCATCTACGTCAGCCCCATCCCCACCGACCACCGTATCGACTGCCTGATGCTCGACGTGCCCTACCGCCTCTCGGTGGCCACCCAGAACGTGGGCTACAACCAGCCCTCGGAGCCAGGCTTCTACCTTGGCCCCGACCATACCGACTACCTGAAATAGGAATAAGGAATAATCTCCTGCTCTTCTATCTGATCATTTAAGGGGATTGAGAGGCAGGGTGACGACAAAGCGGGCACCCGGCTGGGGGTGTGTGGTGTCGAGGAAGACGTTTCCACCAAGGCGGCGTGCCAGCGTCCGCGTCAAGGGAAGTCCAAGGCCGAGGCCCTGCTTGAAGTTGTCGAGCTTGACGAAGCGGTCGAATATGTGCTCGGCTTCGGCAGCCGGAATACCGCTGCCTGTATCTTCCACGGCGATGGTGAGCTGGTCGTTGTTGGCTTGAGCCTGGATGGTGATGATACCGTCGGAGGTATTCTTGGCGGCATTGTCGAGGAGTGCCTCCAGAATATGGCGCACCATATTCTCGTTGGTCTGCATTTCCAAATCGTTGTCCAGCAAGGTGTCGATGCGCAGCTCTACGCCGGGCTTGAGGCAGCTCTGTGCCTGCTGGGCCATCTGCCGGAGCAGCCTGTTCACGACCACGTGGTCGTCACACTTGGCGGTACCCGATGCCTCGTTGTGAGAGAGTTCCAGCATCTGGTTTACGAGCGTAGTGATGAAATGGGTGTTCTTGAGCATCATCTTGGCATACTCCTTCCGCTCTTCGGGTGTGAGGTCCAAATCGGGGTTCGAGAGGACCTGTGCAAAGCCGCTGATGACATTGAGCGGTGTGCGTATCTCGTGGCTCACGTTCTTTATGAAGGCAGTCTTCATCTTGTCGCTTTCCAATGCGTGCTGATAGGCGGCGGTGAGCTGGCGCAGATGGTGCCGGCGGCTGGCCACGATGTAGACCAGAGCTGCCACAAGCAACGTGAGCAGGGTGATGATGACGACAAATGTGATTGTCCACAGGCGTGTCTCGGCGCGTTCACGCTCATAGAGCTGCAACTCGTCCTGTATACCCTGCATGCTGTTGTTGAGCACCACATTGTTGATGGAGTCGTTGGCATCGGTCAAGTTGCGCAGTGACTCGTATGCTTCTTTCCAACGTCTGGCGTTTGAGTAGATGAGAGTGATAGCCTCGCTGCCGTCGTCGCCTATGTCGCGGCGGGCCATTTCCACGGCTTTGTCAATGTTTCCAATGCATGCCTGATAGTAGATTTCCATCAGCCGCCCGTGAACGGAGGACAATCCTTTCTCCACGCCTTCGCGGTATGCCTTATAGCCTTTTAGGAACTGCTCTGTATCGCCGGCGTTGTAATAACTCACGCTTTTGCGCGTTTCGATGTCAAAGACCCTTTCAGGTGAATACTTCAGCGATATTTCCTTTGCTTTCTCCAGCAGCTCGATGGCCTCCTCGTGGTTGTCGCTTAATTCCACGTTCACAATGTTCATATAGATGGGGGGCATACTCTCGTAGTAGCCTTCCTTCTCCATCAGCCGTATGACCTCATACCAGCACTGCTTTGCGGCCTCGTGGTTGCCGCAGTAGCGGTTGATATGGCCCATCATATTGATGGCCATATACATCTCGCTGTCAAGCCCTTTCTCTCGCAGTTCCTTGGAGAGCTGCTGTGCCAGTTTGTAGGCTTCGAATATCTTCTGCCTGTTCATCAGGAAGACGATTTCGTTGCATCGCTGGGTATAGTAGGTATGGAGGTCGCCTTGCTTTAGGAGATAATTCTGCAGAGCTTTTACTGAATGGAAGAAGCGCAGGCTGTCGCCGTCGTTGAAGGCGTGGTGCACGGAGTCGCGCAGGGTGATAAACTCAGCGCTTTCCTTATAGTTGTTGTCGGCCTTGGCGTTTGTCACCGCCAAAAGGGCCGTTAAGGCCAGCAATAGGTATCGTAATGGTTTCATTAGTATTGGTTTTAGGCTTTTGCGTGTTTGTGTTTATGGGTTGTACATATCCTTACATCGGTAGGCCATAATGTCATCGAGCATACGCTTGGCCTCCACAGCCGGACTGTCGGGGTCTATCTGTGCGGCCTCTATGTAGCAGTTGATGGCCTCGTGCCAGAGGCCCTGCTTGCGATAGGCATTTCCTTGTTTATAATAGTCTTCTGCCGTCACTTTTCACTCTTTCGTTAGCGCAGCACTCAACGTGTTTTTCATCAGCGAGCAGATGGTCATAGGACCTACGCCTCCCGGTACGGGTGTGATGTAGGAGCAGAGCGGAGCCACCTCGTCGAACTTCACGTCACCTGTGAGGCGGTAGCCACTCTTGCGCGAAGCATCTGGCACGCGGGTGGTGCCTACGTCAATAATTACGGCGCCGGGTTTTACCATATCGGCGGTGACAAACTCCGGCTGGCCGATGGCGGCGATGATGATGTCGGCTTCACGGCACTCGTCCTTAAGTGTGGCTGAATGGCTGTGGCACACGGTGACGGTGGCGTCGCCGTGCTGTTTCTGCATCATCAGTTGTGCCATTGGCTTGCCCACAATGTTCGACCGCCCCAGGATGACGCACTTCTTACCGCTCGTCTTGATGCCGTAGCGTTGCAGCAGCGTGAGTATGCCTAACGGCGTGGCCGAAATGAAGCAGGGCAAGCCGATGGCCATACGTCCCACGTTCACGGGGTGGAAGCCGTCGACGTCCTTGCGTGGGTCGATGGCCTCGATGACTTTCTGCTCGTCGATGTGGCGGGGAAGGGGCAGTTGGACGATGAAGCCGTCCACATCGCCATTGCGGTTCAGGCGGTCTACACATTGTAGCAGTTCTTCTTCGGTCACATCTTCCTCATAGCGTATGAGTGTCGACCGGAAGCCGCACTGCTCGCAAGCCATCACCTTGTTCTTCACGTATGTCTCCGAGCCGCCGTCGTGTCCCACGAGTACTGCTGCCAAATGGGGTTGTTTGCCGCCACCAGCCATTATTATTTTCACCTCGTCGGCAATCTCAGCCTTGATAGCCGCTGCCGTCGCTTTTCCGTCAATCAGTTGCATATTAGTTTGGTGTTGAGAGTTTAGAGTTAAGTGTCCTATTGGTTGCCGGCCATAATGGAGAGAACGGTAGCGATGTCGGCTACATCTGCTTTCCCGTCGTTGTTCACGTCGGCTCGTTCCAGGGTGATGTTCACGGCTGTGCCCGACATAAACGAGAGAATATTGGCAATGTCGGCCACATCAACCACGCTGTCACCATCGACATCGCCTGGCTTCTGAGTTAGTGTCGTCAAGTGTACGGGACCGCTGTATTGAGTGCCATCGCCGCTACAGAGCACTTTCGAGTCGGTGTCGTAGTAGAGGTCTGCCTTTTTGTTGGGATTGTCTGGGTCAACAAATGAAATGTCTTGGCATATTACATTGTCGAAACCCCTTATGGTGGGAAGGCCGCTACTGTTGCCGTTGAGGCTGATGTTGCAATTGTTGTTGAACCATAGTTCGCCACCATTATCTGTGGACGAAATGTCATCAGCATGGAAAACAACACCAGTATCGAAAAGAAGTCTGACATTGTTCTTAGTGGAGACATTCCCAAAAATGGATAGTGATCCCGGCCCTCCGATGGTCATGTCTTTGTATGTGTATAAGCCTACGCCACTGGGGTTCTTCAGTACATTGTTTTCGCCCGCTACGATGAGATTGACAGATTTGGCCGGGCAATTATTCCACACCTGTAGCAGATTCATTTTGTTCTTGCCGTCGCCAGTGAAGTCTGTCATATTTATGACGAGGGTAGAACTATCCATTTCGGCAGTCAGCGTGCCGCTGGTGTTGTAGTAGTAGAATCCGTTGGCATTGATGTCATTCAGTTCTTGGCCCACGATGAAGACGTAGTACTTTTGGGTGACCTTCACGAACTTAAAGTTTGAAGGTCTGTTATTAGAATTGTGGTAGCGTATGACCTTCTGTTCGGGGTCCCAAATGATTTTGCGATTTTCACCAAACTCGGTGTTGTACATTTGCAAGTTGCCAAGACCGATCACATCGCTGACGTTTACCGAACTTCTGGTCATGTTAAGTGTGCCATTGCCCATATCGATGCCAAAGCCGCCAACTGTGAAATCTTCCACATAGTCGAAGTTCAATTTGAGACCTTTGTCCTTAGTCATCTGTATACCATAGCCGCGATAGTTCTCTATGTTCAGACTGCCAGACCCCTGGAAGGTGAGGTTTTCGTCAGAGGTAACTACTGGTGTTTCGTCCTGTCCGGCCGACTGGTTGCCCCGAGTCATCTTGCAAGTGCCCACCACGTTGACGATCAGTTTCTGGCCGTAGTTGTCCAGGCACTGGCCCCACACCAGACGGTTGCGTATGTCGATAGTCGCATTGTCGAGCGTGAGCGTATTCGACGTGGGACTATAACTCACCTTGCCGCTGACGATGGACAGGCCCTTGACGTTTTGATAGTTCTTATCGTGCACGTCGACGCCACCTACGCTGAAGCCATAGCGTTTCCAGCCCATCTTCACTGTGCCCGTCACTTTCTTTCCATTGGCATCGACGAGTTCCTGGCTCGAACTGTCGTAGTAGGCTCCTTCAGGCATAGAATAGGCCTGGTCGGTGCCGATGTTGTAGACTTGGGCGAAGCCGTAGACAGTGCCATAACTGAAACCTTTCAGGTTGACACAGGCATCGGTGATGCCCAGATAACCGCCACGCTTGCCTTGGGAATCTTTCATACTGTAAATGGCATCGGCATTGATGGTGCATCCACCTTCGCCGGCACCTCCCTGCACGCCGTTGCCAATACAGAGGTAGGCCTGGTTGCTGGTCGTGATACTGCCCTCACCTTTGGGGAATGTCAGCGTGCCTGAACCTTGGATGTAGACGTTAGGATTTGAGTAGGAGGCATTAGTGGGGTGGTTAATGTTTATTGCCACACCATTGATGTTGTAGAAATAGTTGTCCTTCTCCAGCACGATGCGCAGACCGTTTTTGACCGACGTTGAAATGTTGATGCCATTGTGCCTTTGGCAGTCTACGTAGGCACCGCGCAGGGTAAGCACGTTGGTTGTCGGGTTGTAGGATATTTCGCCATCTTGGCCAGTGGTGGAAAGGCCGTTTCCAGTAATGTTATAATAGTTGTCGCTGGTCACACTGATGCCGCCGATTGTGATGCCATAAGAGGTTGCTGCTCGTGTGGGCAAAACAAAGGCATACAAAGAGAAAAACAGAAGCAATCTTTGTAATTTCATAGTCTGAATTTATTAAGTGTAAATCAATTCCGACCGCAAAGATACAAAGATTCTACAAAACCGCCAAATATTTTGTCATTTTTCATCGACGACCGCCGCCAAAACCGCCGCCGAAGCCACCACGGCCGCCGCGACCGCCTCCTCCACGTCCGCCTCGGCCTCCGTCTTCAAAATCTCCACGCTCCCAACCGCCACGCCCTCCGCCGCCATTGCGTCCGCCGAAGAAGTTCATGCGGTAACTCACGTGAATCATTGCATAACTGGTGATGGCGTTTACTTCTTGGTCGCGCCAGCCGTTGGCATTGACGGTGCGCGAGAAGTTGGTCTGCTCTTGCAGGATGTCGTACCACTGAAGCATGACAGTCATTTTCTTGCCGCGCAGGAAACTGTGCGAGAGTTGCGCGTTCCAGATCAGTTCATTGGTGTTGAGCGTAGCGTCGGTGTAGCCGCGCTTTGAGTAGCAGTGGAAGTCGGTCGAGAGGTTCGAACCCCAGGGGAAGGTGATGCGGGTGTTGCCGCCATAGTTGAAGTTCCACGTTGTCTGGTTACGGTTCGCCTGCAGTTCATTTTCTGTTCGGGCGTAGGTGGCGCGGGCATTGAGTGAGACATTGAGCCACTTGTTGCGGAAACTGAGCGACACGTTGGGTGTCACGTTATAAGTATGGGTCACATTGCGGTCGGGGATGGCTGTGCGGTTCAGGTTCACGTAGTTGATATGGTGGCTGTAGTTGCCGTCGATGCCTCCGCTGATGTCCCATCGGTTGAGGGTGTCGAGTCCGATGTTGAACGATGCGCCGGCACGGGCGTTCCAGTTGCCGTTGATGTTCTCTGGCTTTGAGATGCGTCCGCCAGTGGTCTCGTTGTAGGTGACGATGTTGCCTATGGAGTTGCTGGTGCGCGACCAGTTGGCATTGGCGCTATAACTCCAGTGCCTCTGGTTCTTCGGTATCTGAAAGCCAAGGCTGTCCTCTACGAAGGTGGGCTTACGCTGTTGCTGGTAGTTGGCACTCAGGTTATAGGTGAACGACGGCTTCAGTCCAGGGTTACCCATCGAGATATTCAACGGGTTTGTGTCGTCGTAGATGTCTAAAAGTTGGGTGATATTGGGCTGTTGCGTCTGTCCTCGCATTTGCACCTGAAGGTTGGAGTATTGGCTGAATCGGTAGCGGAGATTCAGCGTGGGTGAGATATTCGTCACTGTGCGCACGGTATCGATGGGCACTCCCAGATACTGCTGTATGTAGTGCGAGCGTTGCGGCTGTATGGTCACGCCCAAGTTCATATTGTATTTCTCGCGGTTCAGACGCAGTTGGAGGTCGATGTTGTGGCCGTGCTCTGTGCGCTCGCTATAGCGGCTGAGGCGGTCGCTGAGGTACATTTCGTAAGGATTGTCTAAATAGCCGAACAGGGCAGCCCACTCGCGGTAGTCGTTGAGTGCGCTGGCAAAGGCCTCGTCAGTATATACAGGGAAGTCGTAGGTGGCGGGGGCATTCTTCTGGTGGCTATAACTGTAGCGGTAGTTCAGTTGCAGGAAAATGCCCTCCTGTCCCACCATGCGACGGCCTCCGCCATTACGTCCCCGTCCGAAAGGACCGCGCTGTTGTACGGTGTCTTCAGGTGTTTCCTTTTTGGGGAAAATGTAGATAGGTTCAGTATAAGTGGCGCCCAAGGAATAGTTAAAGTTGTCGTTGGCAGAGCGGGTGTAGCGGTTAGTCTGATAGGTGGAGTCCTGGCCTTGCCGGTTCTTGGTCTGGTAGAGGTGTACGGCCGAGAGGCTGCCGTTCTGGTTTGAGCCGTCACGATAACTGAAGTTTCCGCTGATGGCCACGTTGCGCCCGTTACGTCCGAAGCGGCGGTAGATTTGTAGTTGCGAGTTGATGCTTTTATTGTCGCCCTCGCTCAGCGACTTATTTTGACGACCGTTCACGATGAGGCCGAGGTCGTCCATATAGGCGATGCTGTCAGGGTCAAGTGGGGTGGCCACATGGTCGAAGGGGTTGGCGTTGAACGAGGCCGAGGTGGAGAATGAACGGCTGTCACTGGTGGAGAAATTGACGTCGGGCCGCCACGACAGTGTAGTCATCGAGTCGATGGTCCACTGCAGGTTCATATTGGCCGTCCAGTTGTTGTTGCGCGAATAACTCTGGCTCACGCTGTTGGAGAAAGCGCCGCTACGGGTGTTTACGAAGTTCTCGCTGCCCGTGCGGTTCCAGTTGTCGGCGTCGCTGCGATTCCATGTCACGCGCCCGCTCATCTTCAGGTTCTTGTCGTTCTCGTAACTGATGTCGAGTGCTGCTGTTTTCGTCTCGCGCTGTCCCTGGTTGTTGCCGCGTCCACGACCTCCCCGGCCTGAGAAGTTTCGGTCGTTCACGTTATTGGCATTGCCCATAAACGTGTAGCGCATAGCGCCTAAAGGCTTCATTGCCGTCAGACGGATGCCGTAGCGCCCGTCGGTGCCGTAGCCCACGTCGGGATTGGCCTGCAGACCGTTGCGAGCGCTTCGCTTGGTGGTGAACTCCAGGACGAAGTCGTCGTTGCCGTCGTCCACGCCCGTCATGCGGCTCAGGTCACTCTTCTCGTCGTAGGCTTTCACCTTATCTATAATATAGGAGGGCAGGTTCTTCATCACCGCGTCGTTGTTGCCGGTCATAAAGTCGCGCCCGTCCATCTTGAAACGCTTCACGTTCTTGCCGTTGATACTGATTTTGCCGTCATCGTCGATTTTTGCCCCAGGCAGCACTTCCACCAGTGCCTCGATGACCGAACCTTCGGGTACACGGAAGGCATCGGCGTTGTAAACGACGGTGTCGTCCTTGATGACCATCTTGGGCAGATTGGCTGTCACCACGGCCCCCTCCAGTTGTATGGCATCAGACTCCAGGGCCAGGTCGCCCAGCCTCTGCGTGGTGTTGGTCCTGCCCAGCGTCACGGTTTTGGCCAGAGGCTTGTAGCCCAGGTATGTGACCTTGAGCAGATAGTTGCCAGTGCCATTGCCTTTTATAACGAAAGCACCACGCTCGTCAGCGTAAGTTCCGCCTACGAATGTGGTGTCGCTCTTGTTTATCTTGTAAAGTTGAAGTGTAGACTTTGCCAGCGGACTGCTGTTCTCCTTGTCAATGACACGGCCCGAAAACGATGCCTGCTGTGCTGACAGCGGCAGAAGCCCTAAAAATAGGAACACAATGATGTTTAGAATGTGTTGGTGGTGTTGCATAACAATTAATTGACGCAAACCACCCCAAAAGGTTTAAATCCAATCTAATTACTAATAAAAAATCTTCAACCAAATCACAAACGGTTTGGTTGAAGATGATTTGTTTACAAGATTTAGTCAAGAATGCGCTTGCTAAAAGATTACCTTTCGTCCGCCCATTATGTAGAGTCCCTTCTTGCGATTCATATCTGAAATGCGGCGACCCTGTAGGTCATAGATGCCATTTGCCATCCGTAATTCGTCATTAACCATTTCAGAAATGCTTGTGGTTCCGCCGCTCTTGCCAGAGAAGGGGTTGCTTACGATGGTCTCGCCACCCTCATCAGGGAAGGAGAAGCCGACAATTGAGTCATTGACGCTAACAGACAGATAGGCTGTATGGGCAGCAATACTTTCCTCTTCGCTACTCCACATTCCGACCTTATTATCCTTGATTCCGAGGATAAAACAATTCTTTGGCATAGCGGTCTCCGTATCTGTTCCTTTCAGTTTGTTGCCTGTAAAATAATTCCTTGACGTGGCAGTCACACCAAGTGCTATCTCTGCAGTATTGCTCTTCAGTATCACGGCATTGCCTTTCGGCACGATGCCGTCTTCTATCTTCTTCAATATCAGCGTGTCGTTCTCCACGTATCCCCTAAATGCCTCAACACCATCGGGTACCGATATACTTGCTATACTGTTGTAATAGGTCATCCAATAGTCTTTGCCATTCGAGCTGATGCCTGTCAGGGGTTCTACTGAAGTGGTCTGTCCGTTGTTCTTTTTGAACCCAATCTTTTTTAGCGCGATGTCAATAGAATCTTTCGCATTTGCAGCCACATAGACAGTCATATCGGAAACTGTCCAAAAAGCACCGCCATAAGACCCAACTTCGTTTGTTCTGAAGTTGTTTCCCAATGACAAGTTTTTAAGGCCGCTGTTATAATAGAACAGTCTGCTCATATCCACTACTTTCCTTGTGTTGAAACTGCTCAAGTCCAAGGTGTTGAGGCTGATGCAAGAAGAGAACATATCATGCATATCCCTGACGCTGTCAGTACGGAAACCTGTCACATCCAAGGAAGTGAGATTTCTGCAATCATAGAACATAGAACTCATATCCCTCACGTATCTTGTCACAAAGTTGGTAACATCAAGAGATTTGAGTTCAGTACAACCAGCGAACAGACTGTTCATACTCAGCACATTAAGTGTGGAGAAGCGGGTTACGTCAAGAGATTTGAGGCTACTGCAACCTTTAAACATACTGCTCATATTCCCCACGTTCTTCGTTACGAAGTGTGTCACATCAAGAGAGGTGAGAGCACTACAATCGGCGAACATAAAGCACATATCTGTTACATTAGCTGTGTTGAAATGGGTCACGTCAAGAGATTTAAGGCTACTGCAGCCAGTAAACATATAGCCCATATTCGACACATTTGCTGTGTTCAAATTGTTTAACTTCAGGGAGGTGAGGCCGCTACAGTCGAAGAACATATAGCGCATGCCTGACACTTTCGCCGTATTGAACTTAGTAAGGTCCAGAGTCTTGAGGCCGCTACAGCCAGCAAACATATAGTCCATATTGACCACGTTCTCCGTATTGAAGTTGCTCACATCCAAAGTTGTGAGGCTTTTACAGTCATGGAACAGAGCATACATACTTTTCACATTGCCTGTGTTAATCTTACCCAGGTTCAACGATTTGAGGGCGCTGCACTCCGAGAACATAGCCACCATATTCGTCACGTTGGCCGTAGAGAAAGTGCTCACGTTCAGGGTGTCGAGGCTGCTGCATCCAGAGAACATATAGCTCATATCCGTCACTTTGCTTGTGTTCAGATACTGCAAGCCTACAATTTTCGTTAATTTGCTGCAATTGAAAAACCAGCAGGAAGTGGTGGTTGGATAATAATCCGCGAATGATTTATCGAACACTACTGTAGTTACATTCTCATTGCCGCATTGGCGATTCTTCAATTGGTCTTCGCTCAACACTTTCGTGACAATCTGGCCGTTGAACGATGATTCATAGTAGTAGTTCGTTTCGTCATAGAGGAAGGTGAGAGTAGCATTCCCATCCGTCTTGATGGCCTTTGCCGTCTTTTCTGCCTGCACGGAGAGTACACTCATCATGGCCAGCACAGCCACGAGAATGGTTCGTTCAGTTCGTTTCATTGATATTTACACTTTGTCCGTGTCGTGCGCAACTTCTAATTGTGTATATAAGATAATTGTTCTACTGGTGTTGATTTGTTGATGGGGTATCAGGCTCGCCAGCCTGCCTATTGACACCCGGAGTTAGGCCACCATCAGAAGTTCTGTTTTCCGCATATACACAAAAAAGGCGCAGGTGTCTGTTCCTTCGGCCTATCCTGGGGTCATAGGCTCTCGCATTGCCCTCTCTACACAGGATAGACAACGCAGAATAGCCCACGCCAGTACGCTGAAGGCTCATACACGACAAGCCATACTAATATGCGCACTACGCAGACGTTTTTAGTTGCCATCTGCCTGTTGTAGAGATTGGAATTTGCGAGATTCATGACCCACAACGACAGACGTTAGAAAACGTCTTTCTCATATATAAGGTCGCTCACCTGCGAACTTGCCAGGGCAAATTCCTGCAACTCCTTGCAGCTTTCGGAACATAACGAATCATGCCCACGACGGCAAGCGACGGTGCAAAATTACAAATTATTTGTGAACTGACAAAAAAAAGTTTGAAAAAAATCTACTTCATCCGCCATTTACCCTCTTCCAGCACCATTGGGACTACTGTTTCCTCGGTGGTGCCGTCATTGTATTGGAGCAAAAGGAACACCTGCATCACGTTGAGCGTGGAGTCCATCTGGGCGCGAGTGGCTTCTACTGCCTGCCAGCCACCGTGGACGCTCTGCTGCTGGTGGGCATACTGGCGGCAGGCGGTGAGCAACTGGTCACGGTAGCCGTCAGGCAGGTTGGCACTGAAGGCGCGGACGGAGAGGAACTTGTCGAAGTCGCCTTCCAGCAATGCCTCGTAGCCCTGCTGGGCCACCTTCATAGCCTGCTGTTCTGCCGACTTGCTGCCACAGGCGAGCAGGAGCACGACGGCGGCAAGTGAGACAAACCACTTCATTTCTGGCGAATGAAGACGTTGATGGGCGAACCCGTAAGTGTCCAGTTCTCGCGGATTTTGTTCTCCAAGAAGCGGCGATAGGCCTCTTTCACATACTGCGGCAGATTGGCGTAGAAGATGAACGTGGGAATCTGCGTGTCGGGCACTTGTGAGACATACTTTATTTTGATGTACTTGCCCTTGATGGAAGGTGGCGGTGTGGCCTCGATGATGGGCAGCATCACCTCGTTGAGCTTCGTGGTGCCGATGCGCAACTTGCGGTTCAGGTAGACTTGCTTGGCCGTCTCCAGCACACGGAAGATGCGCTGCTTGGTGAGGGCCGAGGCGAAGATGATGGGGAAGTCGCGGAAGGGGGCCATACGCTCGCGGATGGCTGTCTCGAAGGTGGTGATGGCGATTTGCGATTTGTCTTCCACCAGGTCCCACTTGTTTACCACAACCACCAGACTCTTGTTGTTCTTCTGGATGAGTTGGAAGATGTTCATATCCTGGGCCTCAATGCCACGAGTGGCGTCAATCATCAGGATGCACACGTCGCTGTTCTCGATGGCGCGTATGCTGCGCATCACGCTATAGAACTCCAAGTCCTCGGTCACCTTGTTTTTGCGGCGTATGCCAGCCGTATCGACCAGGTAAAAGTCGAAGCCGAACTTGTCGTAGCGGGTGTAGATGCTGTCGCGGGTGGTACCGGCAATGTCGGTCACGATGTGGCGGTCTTCGCCGATGAAAGCGTTGATGAGGCTCGACTTACCCACGTTGGGCCTGCCTACGACGGCGAAGCGGGGGATACCCTCCTCCAGGCCGTCGTCCTGTTTCTCAGGCAGCATTTCCAGCACCTTGTCGAGCAAATCGCCAGTGCCGCTGCCGGTGGCTGCGCTGACGCACCAGGGGTCGCCCAGGCCCAGGCGGTAGAAGTCGTACTGGCCGTAGAGGTCTTTGCCGTCGTCGGCCTTGTTGGCCACGAGCAGGGTGGGCAGTTTCGCCTTGCGCAAAATCTGTGCCACATCGGTGTCCAGGTCGGTCACGCCGTTCTTGATGTCCACGAGGAAAAGCACCAGATCGGCTTCTTCAGTGGCGATGACCACTTGCTTGCGAATCTCCTCCTCGAAGATGTCGTCGCTGTTCACTACCCATCCGCCAGTATCCACTACTGAGAACTCGCGCCCGCACCATTCGCACTTGCCGTACTGTCGGTCGCGGGTGGTGCCCGCCTCGTCGCTTACAATGGCCTGACGGCTCTTCGTCAGCCTGTTAAATAAGGTGGACTTGCCCACATTCGGACGGCCCACTATGGCTACCAAGTTACCCATATACCTGTATCTCCTTTTTTAATTGCGATGGCAAAGGTACACAAAAATGGCGGAACAGCCAAAAGTTTTCGACAAAAACCTTCGGACAAATGGCGGAAAAAGCTGTTTGTCACAAAAAATGCAGGCCCTGATTATCACAACCGGGGCCTGCACCAAACGATATTAATAACTAAAAACCTTTTCTTACTTGTTATCCTTCTTTCGTGTAACAATCTCTTTACCTACTAATACCTTTTGAACTGAAAACTTTACCCTAATTAACTAACTAACCTATTGAAAAAACCTAAAACTATTCTCTTTTCTATGCTTTCTCTTTGTATCTTGAAACCTATCGAAGAATCATTTACGAGGCCGCTCCGACATTCCCATGTCCTGAACGACGATGCAAAGGTACGGCAATTTTCGGATTGCCGCATACTATTTCCCCCATTTTTGGCGAAAAAGTGGCCTAAAATTGATGCAAATCAAGCGCGTGTGTGCGAACACACCCAATTTGTGAACGCAAACACACTTGCGACCGCCCATTCTCTCCCGCCGCTTTCACAGGTGCTACTTCCGCACAGCCGGCAGCCCCCTCAAAATCAGGACGAACCAAACCCGAAGTTTGGACGAACCAAACCTGGACTTTGGACGAACCTAATTTTTCTCCGTCATATACTTCCAGTAGCGGCGGGGCATGTCGTTGAGCTGTTTCTTGGGGTTCATCCGCTCCTTCCTGACTTCGTGAAAATTTTGTCTTATATTTTCTTGTTGTTGTAAATCAGTATGTTATAAACCCACATCGCCTCAAATGGGTGCCTCGCGGATCTTTTTCTTGGTTGTTTGAAAAATTTT
>JAGCZA010000085.1 GCA_017960525.1 Prevotella sp. | reverse complement strand
GTCTTGGCCGGGGTAAAACCATTAGGACGGAGGTCTTCACGATTGTCGGGTGTCAGTTCGTTCTCGTCAAGATAAAGATGGATAACGTTCACAGGGATGTCGTCAGGTTGTTTGTCCCGTGTGGACTTCTTCTCCTTGGGTTTCAACTCAACATTGGTTAGTTCAAACCATTCCAGCATGTGTTCAGGCAACAAGCATTTGGCAAGTGTTTCGTATTGTGGATTCATTGTGATATCGCGTTTCCTATTAAAACGGAAATATCATAATTTTAGTATAACTGATTCCACGTAGGTATGCAGGTGATCCCATTCTTCACCTGAAAAGCAAAAACATCTGTAGTTTTAGTCCAGATTATTTGTCAGAACAAAAATTATTAGTACCTTTGCATCACGAAATATGCAAAAAGCATGAAGAAGACTGGCGACGAATACTTTGACAGCGACGAGTTCCGCGATATGCTTGCGGAATACGAGGAAGCCGTGGATACAGGGCAGCCCGTCTTCTTGGATGCTGACGAACTGGCCGAGATTGCCGACTTCTACCAGATGTCCGGCCAGCCCAATGAGGCTGAGGCGGCCATCGCTCTGGCCGAAGGGCTGTCGCCTGGGGCCATTGCGCCGCTGACCTACCGCATACACGAGGCCCTCTACGACGGCGACACGAAACGGGCGTGGGAACTGCTCGACCAGATTATCGAGACCAGCGAGCCTGACTATGTTTATTGCCGAGCCGAAATTCTGCTCAGCGAGGAGCGTCTGGAGGAGGCCGACGCCTATTTGCGCGACGAGTTCGGTAAAGTGCCCCCTGAAGAGTATCAGGACTTTGTGGTCGATGTGGCCAACATATATGCCGACTACGACTACCCGGAAAAAGCGATGGAGTGGATGGCGCGAGGGAAGCAGGAGGACACGCCGGAGTTCAAGGAGCTGCTGGGCCGCACCCTCTTCGGCCTGGGCAAATACAAGGACAGCGAGCGCATCTTCAATGAACTCATCGACACCAACCCCTTCTCCAAGTACTACTGGAATGCGCTGGCCAGCGCCCAGTATATGGACGAGGACTACAACAACTCCATCCAGAGCAGCGAATATGCCATCGCCATCGACCCCAAAGACCCCGACGGCCTGCTGTCGAAGGCCAATGGCCTCAACCGACTGGAGAACTACGAGGAGGCGCTGAAATACTACCAGCGCTATGCCGAGGAAGTGCCCGACGACGAACTGGGCTTCCTGTACCAAGGCACGTGCCTCATCAACCTGGGCCGCAACGAGGAGGCCATCGACATACTGAAGAAAGCCATCGAAGTGGCCGACGGGCGCGAAGACTATCTCTGTGACATCTACCAGGAACTGGCCTTCGCCTACAACGAGACGGGCGATGTGGACGCTGCCATAGACAGCCTCGACAAGGCAGAATCCCAGGATTGCGACCACGTGCAGATAGACTTGGTGAAAGGCCACGTGCTGCTCTCCAACGGCAGGGTCGACGAGGCCGAAGACTATTTCCACCAAGCCGTTTCAGAAAGCGAAGAGCCGCTGCTGACGATTCTCCGCGTCATCGTCTCTTTCTACGACAACCGCTATCTCGACGCCGCCTACTCCCTCTTCCAGAAATACTTCCGGGTGGTTCCTGAAGACCACAAGGACGGCTTCGCCTATATGGCGTTGTGCTGCTACGAACTGGGGCGCCACGCCGAGTTCCTGAAGTACCTGAAGAAGGCATGCGTCATTAACCCCAAGGAGTGCCGCCTGGTGCTCTCGCAACTCTTCCCTGACGACATCGAGCCGAAGGACTACTACGGCTATATCAGCGAAAAGTTGAAATAACAAAAACAAACACTTAACATCCCAACGACTATGAACAGAAAAACTTTGAAATGCTTGTTGCTCACAGGGCTGATGCTCTGTGCTGTCAGCCTGGACTTGAAGGCCCAGCACGAAGAGGGCGAGGCCACCATCCAGCCACGTGTCGGCGTCACCTTCTCCACACTTCCTGGCGACGATGATGCCAAGATGAAAGTGAACCTCGCCTACGGCGTGGAGGGCGAGTATTTCCTCACCGACCAGTTCAGCCTGGCCGGAGGTGTACTCTTCACCAATCAGGGCGCGAAATATAGCGATGGAACCGACTTCGTCGTGAACATCTACTATACTGCCATTCCCATCACGGCCAACTACTACGTGGTGCCCGGCCTGGCCCTCAAGGCTGGCGTACAGCCTGCCTACAGGGTGAAAACCAAGATTAAGGAGAGCGGCGAGCAGATTGACGTAGACAAGGCGTTGCAACTCATCTACGGCAACGATGTGAAACTGAACAACCTCGACATTTCATTCCCCGTCGGCCTGTCTTACGAGTTACACGGCGTCACACTCGACGCCCGCTACAACTTCGGCGTCACGAAACTGTTCTCCGGACTCGACGACAATGTGCGCAACAGCGTCTTTACAGTAACCCTTGGCTACAAATTCTAACCAACACCTAAATTAATAAAAATGAAAAAGATTCTTTTGATTGCCGCAGTCGCCATTATGACTGCAACAAGCGTTCAGGCACAGACCGACGAGCCGAAACTGACTCTGAACACACGTGCGTGGAGCACCAACTACTTCACCTCCCTCATTTATTCCGCTGTGGTTGAGACTGTCTGCCGTTATGCCATTGGCGGCAACAAGAACGACTCGCTCTGGGCCGAGCGCATCATTCCGTCGGCCGACCTGGTATTCCCTATCGGCATGGGCAAGAAGGGCTTTGGCGAGAATGACATCTACGGCCCCTACCACTATGCTTTCGGCAATCCCTTCAAGCACATCGGCGACTATGCCATCGGTCTCGACGTTTCCTACAAGCCAAGTTACATCGGCTTCTACTTCGGCACCTACTTCAAGAGCCAAGAGGTGGTCTTCAAGGAGACCGACGACAATATCCGAGGCTTCTACATCCAGCCCCGTGCCGGTCTGTTAATAGGCCACAACGACTATGCCCTCGAAGCGGGCGCCTTCTACGATGTGGTGACCGGCTGCGGCGGCTCTGTCGAGAAGACCAACAAGAATATGCTGAAGAGCGGTTTCGGCCTGGATTTCGGCTTAACCCACTACGACGAAGGTGGCGCTTCGGTGCTGCAGTTCTCCATGCCCCTGCACAACTTCTTCGACACCAGTCATGCCGGTCAGGAGGGTCTGAAGCGCAAGGTGGGCTACATCATGTTCACCCGCCGCGTCACTTTGTAAAGTGATAAGTGAAAAGTGATAAGTGAAAAGTGAGAGGCGGTTGGCCTCTCACTTCTTTCATTTTGTCTGTTTGGGCTTGATACCATTTCGTTTCAACAGCGCGTCGATGGTGGGTTCGCCGCCACGGAAGCGCTTGTAGAGGGTCATGGGGTGTTCGGTGCCGCCACGCGAAAGGATATTGTCGCGGAAACTCTGCGCCGTCTTTTGGTCGAAGATGCCGTGGCGTTTGAACACCGCGAAGGCGTCGGCATCGAGCACCTCTGCCCATTTATAACTGTAGTAGCCGGCAGCATATCCCCCCGCCATAATGTGCGAGAACTGCGTGGTCATGCACGTGTCGGTGCGCTGCTCCGTGATGATGGCCTTCTTCCACGCCTCGCGCTCGAAGGCCATAATGTCTTCCTTGAACTCACTTTTCTGCGTATAGTAGGCCATATCGAGCAGCCCCAGGGCCACCTGGCGCATACAGGCCGTAGCAGCCATGAAGTTGCGGCTCTTCACCACGCGCCCAATTAACTCGTCGGGCAGCGGCTCGCCCGTCTCGTGGTGGAAGGCGAAAGTGCGCAGAAACGCTTTCTCCACAGCATAGTTCTCCATAAACTGCGAGGGCAGTTCGACGAAATCCCACCATACATTGGTGCCTGAAAGGCTCTCGAAGCGGGTGTTGGCAAACATGCCGTGCAACGAGTGTCCGAACTCGTGCAGGAAAGTCTCCACCTCGCCCAGCGTGAGCAGGGCCGGCTTGCCGTCGGTGGGCTTGCTCAGGTTCATCACCACGCTGACGTGGGGCCTCACGTTTTCACCCTTCTTGTCGATGAACTGCCCCTGATACTCAGTCATCCACGCCCCACCCTGCTTGCCTTTGCGCGGGTGGAAATCGGCGTAGAAGACGGCCAGATAGGAGCCGTCGCGGTCGAACACTTCGTAGGCCTTCACGTCAGGATGATAGACGGGGATGTCCTTGTTTTCCTTGAACGTGATGCCGTAGAGGCGGTTGGCCAGGCCGAAAACGCCGTCGATGACGCGGTCGAGTTGCAGATAGGGCCGCAGCATTTCGGCGTCGATGTTGTATTTCTTCAGTTTCAACTTGTGGCTGTAGAAGGCTGTGTCCCAAGGCTCAAGTTTGTCGAGGTCTCTCGACGCCATACGCTTGATGCTCTGCAATTCCTTCACTGCCACAGGCTTGTAGGCGTCGATGAGTTGATTGAGCAGGCGGTAGACGCCGCGCACATTGCCCGCCATACGGTTTTTCAGCACATAGTCGGCGTAGGTTTTGAAGCCCAGCAACTGGGCAATCTCGCGGCGCAAGTCCACCAGCCGCCGGCAAATCTCCAGGTTGTTGGCGTCGTTGTCGTGTATGCACTCGGTGCCGTGTGCCATAAACATCTGTCGGCGCAGTTCGCGTTGTGTGCTGTAGGTCATAAAGGGCGAGTAACTGGGCGCGTCGAGGGTGAACACCCACCCGTCCGTCTGGCGCTCGTGTGCCTCTGCGGCGGCTGCGGCAATGGCCGTCTGGGGCAGGCCGTCGAGTTGGGCCTCGTCGGTGATGTGGAGCGTGAACGACTTCTGCTCCTTCAGCAGATTCTGATGGAACTGGAGCGAGAGCAGCGAGGCCTCCTCGGTCAGCCGTCGCAGTTGCTCCTTCCCCGCCTCGTCGAGCAGGGCGCCGCTGCGCACGAAGCCGTCGTAGCAGTTTTCGAGCAGCATCTTCTCCTCTGGGGTGAGTTTCCGATGATGGCGGTGCACATAACTGACCCGCTCGAAGAGTTTCGGGTTCAGGCGCACGTCGTTGGCGTGCTGCGTCAGTATGGGCTGCATCTTCTGGGCCAGGGCCTCCATCTCGTCGCTGGTCTCTGCGCTCAGCAGATTGAAGAAAACGGTGGAGACGCGATCCAGCAGGTCGTAGTAGCCCTCGGTGGTGTCCTCCTTGTCTATAATGGTATTGTCGAAGGTGGGTTTGGCCGGATTGTCCACCACCTTCTGTATTTGCTCGTTGTCGCGGCGTATGCCCTCCATAAAGGCCTCCTCGAAGTCCTCCATGCGGATGCGGTCGAAGGGGGCGGTATCGTGGGGCGTGTTGTAGGGTTCAAAGAATGGGTTCTTCCTCTGTTCTGTAGTCTCGTTCATAGATGCTGTTTCAGTTTTGTCTTTCGGACTGCAAAGTTACGAATTTCGCGCCAATTACGGCACCCGCCCTTCCGTTTCGCCCCGCTCTTTAAGCATAAATAACACTTCGGCGCCAATCGTTGCGTCCCCCGCAGAAAAACATCCGACCGCCCGCAGGAAAAACAGACGCCGCCCGGACACAAACTTAACGACTCGACGTAATTTAAGTTTTATCCCCGTCCATCCGCCCTTTTATCTGCGGGTTACACCTTGCTTTATATAAGGGGAGGCAAAAATAATTGTCTAATTATTAGGAAATTAGCAATATTCTGAATTCGTTGAACTCACGTTAATATAAAATGCAGGACGGGAAACTGGAGCCGAGGATGTCGGCGCAGTTTCCCGCCCTACGGTTTGTCATAGTAGAAATTTCTCTAATTGTTCAAATAGTTCATCAGTTGTTGCGGCGTACCGTTGAACTTCGTGTATGTCAGCGATTCTTCGCCGTTAGAAACTCTCAGGGTGTTTCCGTTGATAGAGATTGTTGCATTAAGCCCATCTTCACCAATGATTTTGTTTCCACTAAGCGAATACTTGGTTGTCACCGTGTACGAGTTAAGTGAGTACTTGCCCGAAAACTTCCAGATTTCATACTGCGTGACGCTCGTTTCGGTGAAAACAAGCACCCAATCGTCCTCCAACGTGTACCAAGTACCGATGAGTTCAGATTTTGAAATTGTGGCCTCGTTGTCATCATCGCTACTGCAAGCCGTAAAACTAACATTTACCATAGCAATCATTAGAATTGCCATCATATAGAAAAAGTACTTCTTCATTAATATTATGTTTCCAGAATTCATATCCTACTTTTTAAACCGAGTCCTTGCTGTGAATCATCTGTAACTCTTTTGCTCACAATTCGTTTTAGTTAATTTTACTATTAATAAGCGAGGAATGCGAAGAAACTCTTAGACAGAGAACAGCACCGACTATCGCTATATCTCCGACTGGCTCACTACAAGCCAAAAAACCTCTATAGGAAGCCTACGTTGTATGCATACGCTTTATGAGGACTTTGGTCGGCAGTATGTAGTATCTTCATTCAGAGACAGGCTCCAGCTTGATGCCGAAGAGGTTCACGCTCTTGTCTTTGGTAAGTTCGTAGTTGCCGGCCGACAGTTGTTGGGTGTAGGTGCTGCCCGTGCCCACAATCTTTGTGCCGTTAATCTTGATGCTGGCCGTCTCTGTGTCGGCAAAGTAGAGCGTCATGACGTAGGGCTTGTCGATGGTGAACTTGATGCTTGTAGCACTCTCCATCTTCAGGCAGAACTGGTAGGTCTGGCCGTCGATGGTAGCAGTACCCTTTGAGTTGGAGTAGTTGCCCGAAATGGTGAAGAAGCCCGTGATGGAGGGTGTGCCGTTCTTGTCGGTGAACGTCAGAAGGATGGTGCCCTCCGGCGTGGGGTTGACAATGGGGTCGTCGGGGTCAGGATCGACTGGGGTATCTCCCCCACCCTGACTTTCCTCGCCAAAGAAGCCCACAAACGACGACTGATAGTTGTCAAGGAGGCCTCCAAGGGTGCTGTCATAGCCCGAATCGGTATCGTCGACACCCACGTTGTCGTTAAACGTATAGGTGAAATCGCCGTGATTCAGTCGACCAGCGCCGTAGTAGCCCGTGACGATGGAGGGCACGTCGGTAGCAGCGGCCACATCATACTGATACATCACCTGCGCATTGGTGTCGAAGTTGTCGTAGCCAGTGCCTCCCACGAGGGTCACTTCCGTAGCGGGCACCTGCTCGTCGCGGGTGGCCGTCTCGTAGGCATCGTAGCCCTTGCTCGATAGAGCCTTCTGCGTGTAGTAACTGAAGTGGATGGCCGAGCGGTCAAAGTAGTTGCCGTATGCCTTAATCATACCTCCGTCCTCGCCCGAGAAAGTGCCGCTACCCAGACCGTCGGTACCCTGCAGAGAGGCGAGGATGGGCTTCTTGGTCTTCAGGAAATAGTTGTTTTCAACGAAAACGCTGGCACCGCTGGTTGCTCCCACACCATACTTGGCCACATTGTCGAAGTAGTTGTTCCACACGTGGACGCTCATCGTCCTTACACGGGGGTGGCGCGAGTCGCTATGGTCGAACCAGTTATGGTCGTAAGAAATGTAGTTGGGGCCGCTTTCGCTCTTCATACCGAACATATTGGTCTTGCCGATATCCCAGAAGCGGTTGTAGGAAACGGTGACCAGTTTCGAGTCGCTCTTCACGTCCACCTGTCCGTCGCCCTTGTCGTGGTCGCCGCTGCCGTGCTTGCCGTAGAAGAAGTCGCAATGGTGCACCCAGATGTTCGAGTTGTCGGTGTCGAGCGATATGCCGTCGTCCATACAGCGCATAACGCCCAGATTGCGGAACTCCACACTCTTCGAGTTGCGCACGAGGAAGCCGAAGCCACGCAGGGTGGCATCGTCGCCGATGCCCTCGAAGGTGAGGTTCAGTTCAGAGTCGGCCCTGCGGCCCTTCACTTGTATGCCCTCCTCGCTACTGCCAATGGCATCGAGGTCGTCCTTGGTGACGAGGCCGATGAAACGGAAGGCGATAGGCGTCTTGTCCTGACCCTTCTCGTAGGCGGCAATGATGGTTTGCAGGCCCACGCAGGGATTCGTTATTGCCCCAGCCACGTCGGTACTGATGGTCTTGGCGGTCTTTGCCGTCACGTAGAGCACTTTGGCGCCCTGCTTCAGCGTGCCGTCAGCGTTGTAGGCACCAGGGGCATAACCGTCCTTAAAGGCGAAGCCCTGACGCGAATAACTCTTCACCGTAATGTTATAGACGTAGGTATTGGAAAGAGTGGGCATTTCGGCACTTGCATCGAACACAGGTTTCACCATCAACTCGTATGTGCCAGCCGCAAGACCGACCACATCGACACGAGCGTATGTGCCGTAGTTGCGAACCAGTTGGTCATCGACCTTGGTCCAGTCAGCATATTGCCCACCATGTACATACACCTCATAGCCAAGAGCGCCTGGGCACAAATCCCACTTGGCATATAGCGACTCCAGCCAGCCTCTTGACTCGGTAATTGTGACGCCTCCGTTTTCGATGACAGGCTCCTGCCCATCACCCAACTTCTTGACAAACGAGATGCCGCTCACGGAAGCATAGTAAAGGTCAACCGCATTACTCTGTGTGGTCAGGCTGATGAGTCCCGTCTGGTTGTCGATGTCGACGGCCAGCAGATTGCCCGTATTATAATAGTACACATTGCCGTTAGTGAGCGTCAATCGTGCCTGGTTCACGTTTATGTTGCGGGCCACAGCATTGTCGGTGATGTCCTGCGAGGACGGGGGTGATGGGGGGTCAGGAGTTCCCGACACTTCAATAGAGAAGATGTTGATGCTGCCAGTGGTCGAAGCGAAACTCACGCTGCCGTCTTCGGCTACTGTGGCCGTACCGGTTTGCACCGTGTTCTTGTCGGCAGCCACAAAGCCGGAAGCATTGGTGAGGTTGGTCAGTTGGTCGAAGGTGACGACCTTGTCGCCCGTCGAGGCAAAAGTGATGGTCACCATCTGGCCTTTCTTCAATGCTGGTGTGGTGAGCGGTATATTGCTACCAGCCAACTGGATACGCTTGCCGTAGTCAATGCGCAGTTTATTCTCTTTCGCGCTGACGGTGAGGCCCTGTGTGAGGGTCAATTCCTTGCCGCCTGCGGTAATGGTTCCGTTGATGGCATTGACGTTCTCGAAACGGTTATTGTTCACCGTATATGTCCACTCGCTTGAGGCAGCCCTCAAGGCCAGCGAGTCGGACTCAATCTTCTGCGAGAAATCCCACTTCATCAGTTCCTCTGCCGCCCGCCTCGTGGCATTGGCGGTTTCCGACATGATGTTCAGCACATACATCACGTCGGCGATGCCTGTCTTCCCGTCTTTGTTCACATCGGCATTGACCACGGTTGTGCCTATGCTGGTGATTGATGCGATGATTTGCTTGACATCTTCCAGATTGACGACCTTGTCGCCGTTCACGTCGCCTGGGATGTTGTCGTCAATGGGTTGCGACTGCCAGTCAAAACTGAGGCTGACGGCCTCCATATCGGCAGTACGGGTGGTGCCGTCGTCCAGCGTCACGTCCACGTTGTCACCATTGAAAGTCAGGCGTGTGACATTCTGGTTCAATGTCTGCCCATCAATCACCACGGTCTGGCGGTTGTCGGCAAACACTCCGCTACAGGCCATCAGCAGCCCAACGGCTACTGCGAGAAATCTCTTTTTCATTGCTTTAGTAATATAGTTAGTTTTCAGATAGTTTTCGTTATAGCGGCTGCAAAAGTACAAAATAATTCTGAAACGAGAAAATGATTTCACTATTATTATCACAATGTATCGCAAAAGCCCCCTGCTGCAGCTGAAAAGTTTGGACGAACCAAACTCATGGTTTGGACGAAGCAAACCGACAGTTTGGACGAACCAAACTCAGAGGTTAAGTAATATGGCGTTTGTCCTTGAGTTACGTGTCTGTGCAAATTTATTAATAATGTGTAAAAGTTCGGGAAGGATTGTTTTTTTCACATTTTCTTCGTATCTTTGCAAATAAATTTCGCAAACAGAAATGGTAAAACCAAAGCAATCGCAGATAAAGAAAGCTGCACAGGAGTTTATTGCCGAATGGAAGAGCCGAGGCAAGGAAGACAAGGACTATGTGGAGTTCTGGGAAGACTTGCTTGAGGATGTGTTTGGTGTTTCCAAGGCAAGAAAGGAGATTGAGCCTCAGTCGAAGGTGATGTTTGAGGGAACCACCAAGCGCATTGATATACGTGTAAAGACTTCAAAAATTGTCATTGAGCAGAAAAGCAATGATGTAGACCTTGACGCAAAGCAGAAACAGAGCGGCAAGGATGAGAACGGTAATGAGGTATGGCTTACGCCGATAGAACAGGGTATCGGCTATTATAACAACTTAAATCAACCAGACCAAGGCCGTTATGTAATTGCCTGTAACTTCAAGGAGTTCCGCATTTGGGACAGTTATCACAAGAATGCTCCCATCAAACGAATCGCGCTTGAAGAATTGCCTTCGCGCTGGCGTGAACTAAAATTTCTAATTGAGCCATACAGACCGGCAGGCTATTTGGACGAAAAGCGCGAAGAGCGCATTTCAAGCACAGCCAGCGAATATGTCAGAAATCTTTATGACACCATCTTTGCCAGCAAGAAGGAGTGGACGAAACCCGAATTGCAGTCGTTGAATATGTTCTGTGTGCGTGTGGTCTTTTGCCTGTTTGCTGAGGATGCGGGCATCTTCGATGATGGTCAGTTCAGCACTTTCCTTGAAAAATTCTCAGCCAAAGACCTCAGCAGGAAGTTCGATGCATTGTTCTTCTGGCTTGATATGACCGAGCCACGCAGGCGTGAATATTACAAATTAGCCGACGTAGAGGTTCAAAACTTTCCATACGTCGACGGCGGACTGTTCAACAACGCTGACCTCTACGAAACACCTGCCCTAAACAAAGCTGCTTACGACATTCTGAAAAGTGCCTGGAGCTTGACCCTGAAAGATACTGACGAGACTTTTGACTGGAGCGAGATATCGCCCACCAACTTTGGCTGCATCTTTGAAAGTACAGTAGATAGCGAGGTGCGTGAATCCGGCGGTATGCACTATACGACGCCATCGAATATTCATCGCGTGATAGACCCGTTGTTTCTTGACAATCTGAGGACAAAGCTGGAACTAATAGTGAATCTTCCAATAGGGACGGCTGGCGAGAAGGACAAGAAATACCGTGAGTTGGAGGCTTTCCGTAAGCGTTTGGCTGACATGCGTTTCTTAGACCCTGCCTGCGGTAGCGGAAATTTCCTGACCGAATGTTACAAGTCGCTGTATGAGCTGGAACTACAGGCAATTGAAAGTGAACTGGAATTCCGTCACGATGCCATTCTCCCGAACACCGACCCCTGCAAGGTTCGTATGGGCCAGTTCTTTGGCATCGAGATTGACCACTTTGCGGCCTCAGTAGCGCGTGCCTCGCTGTGGATAGCCGGTTGCCAACTGATACAGCAAACGGCCAAGGTGCTGCACTGTGCCCTTGACCTGCTGCCGCTGGACAAAAACAACTATATACAGCACGCAGATGCCTTACTGGTGGATTGGAATGATGTGCTGAAGCGAAAAGCAACCACTGAGACATACATCATCGGCAACCCGCCTTTCCAAGGTGCAAAAAAGATGAATGACGAGCAGAAACAGAGCCTCAAAAAGGCTATGCCAAGCCGCCTCCCAAATGGCACAAAACTTTGGGACAAGCAGGGGAAGCTCGACTTCGTATGCGCCTGGTATGCCAAGGCAGCAGCGTATATGGAGGGTAAGCGCAACATTACGGCAGCTTTTGTGTCAACTAACAGCATTGTCCAGGGTGACCAGGAGGCTCCACTTTGGCATCCGCTGATGTCGCATTATAACCTACAGATCCTATTTGCCTGGCAGTCTTTCCAGTGGTTCAACGAGGCTGACAATATGGCTCATGTGTATTGTGTAATAGTGGGTTTCTACCTCAACAAGCGGAAGAGAGCAGTAGAGCACAGGATATTCAGCGAGAGCAAAGGAACTATTGTTGCTGACAACATTAATGGATATTTGCTGAATGCTGAGAATTTATTTGTTTGGAACAGGCCTAAACCCCTATGCGATATTCCGGAAATGGGAATTGGCAATAAACCTATTGATGATGGAAACTATTTGTTTGATGAAAAGGAAATGAAGGAATTCATTCGTCAGGAACCGGCTTCCGAAATATATTTCCATCCATATTATGGCGGAGACGAATTCATCAATGGCAGACCCCGTTACTGCCTATGGCTTGGTGACTGTACGCCCGCAGAAGTTGCCGCTATGCCGCTATGTGTGAAGCGCGTTGAGGCTGTAAGGGCTTATAGGGCGAAGAGGACAAGCAAGGACACGAAAGAACTGGCCAAAACCCCAAGGCGCTTCCATGTGGAAAACATGCCTGCAAAGGATTATTTCGCCGTTCCACGCACATCTTCACAAAATCGTGATTATGTTCCGATGGGCAAATTGACATCCAAAGACTTCTGTAGCGATGGTATGCAACTAATACCTGAGGCAACGCTTTTCCATTTTGGCGTTTTGCAATCAAACATTCACATGGCATGGATGAAAATTGTTTGCGGAAGACTGGAGATGAGGTACAGATATTCCAATGGTATTGTCTACAACAACTTTCCTTGGCCTAACGCCACTGAAGAACAGAAAAATGCGATAGAAAAGACAGCTCAAGCTATTCTTGACATCAGGAACAAATATTCCGATTCCTCCTTGGAACAATTATATAATCCATCACTTATGCCCGCTGACTTAGTAGATGCCCATGAAAGGAATAACCGTGCTGTTGCCGCCATCTATGCACCCTATGGCATCAATCTCAAAATGACTGATGAGGAAATAGCACTTATCCTGATGCGTGTCTGCACCAAGCTGGCTGCCCCAAAATCAAAAAAAAAGAGCAAGAAGGCTAAGAGCCGTAAAGCAACCAACAAATAATCAACCCTTTTCGTACCGTTCTCCCCAGCAGGCGGTCATTCGCTGGAAGAGTTTCTCTTCGGCGGGCGAGTGCTGGGGGTGCCATAGGCGGGTGGAGGTGAGGTCGTCGGGCAGGTACTGTTGGGAGGCGAAGTTGCCGGGGAAGTCGTGGGGGTACTTGTAGCCGTCGCTATAGCCCAGTTGCTTCATCAGCGTGGTGGGGGCGTTGCGCAGGTGGAGGGGCACAGGCAGATTGCCCGTCTCGCGCACCAGGGCCAGGGCCGCGTCAATGCCCAGATAGGCCGAGTTGCTCTTGGGGCTGGCGGCCAGGTAGACGCAGGCTTCGGCCAGGGCGATGCGCGCCTCGGGCCAGCCAATCTTCATCACCGTGTCAAAGGCGGCGTTGGCCAGCAGGAGGGCGTTGGGGTTGGCCAGCCCGATGTCTTCGGAGGCCGAAATCACCATACGGCGGGCGATGAACTGGGGGTCTTCCCCACCCTCTATCATTCGGGCCATCCAGTAGAGGGCGGCGTCGGGGTCGCTCCCGCGTATGCTTTTGATGAAGGCCGAGATGATGTCGTAGTGCATCTCGCCGTCTTTGTCGTAGGCCAGCGGGTTCTGTTGCAGGCAACGCTCCACCAGTTCGTCGGTGATGACGAGCGGTGCCGACGGGTCTGTGGCCTCGGGCGTCTCGGTGACCAGTTCCAGGATGTTGAGCAACTTGCGGGCGTCGCCGCCGCTATAGCGGAGCAGGGCGCCAGTCTGCTGGAGGTCGATGTGCCGCTCGCGGAGCACCGTGTCGGTGGTGAGCGCGCGGTCGAGCAATTGTAGCAGGTCGGCCTTCTCCAGCGACTTCAGCACGTAGAGTTGGCAACGCGAGAGCAGGGGCCTGATGACCTCGAAGGAGGGGTTCTCGGTGGTGGCGCCTATCAGGGTGACTATGCCGCGCTCCACGGCTCCCAGGAGGGAGTCCTGTTGCGACTTGGAGAAACGGTGTATCTCGTCGATGAAGAGGATGGGCGACGACCCCTGGCCGAAGAACCGGCTCTTCTGGGCCTTGTCTATCACCTCGCGCACGTCTTTCACACCGCTGGTCACGGCAGAGAGCGTGTAGAAGGGTGTCTCCAGGCGGTTGGCAATGATGTGGGCCAGCGTGGTCTTGCCCACTCCCGGAGGCCCCCAGAGGATGAACGATGAGATGTGGCCTGAGTCTATCATACGCCTGAGAACAGCCCCCTGGCCTACCAGGTGCTGCTGCCCGATGTACTCGTCGAGTGTGCGGGGGCGAAGTCTTTCTGCTAACGGTTGTGACATACGTGTATCATTGAAAAGTGATGCAAAGGTAGCACTTTTTGGGGAGTTTCGGAGGTTAAATCCTGTTAAAGGGAGTTAAAGCAAAGTTTTAATGTTGGCAGATAGGCAAAATTTGCTACCTTTGCAGCATAATCAGAAAAACAAAAACATTAGCAATGGAGCAAAAAACAGAAAAGAAGGCCCTGACGCTGAAGACGCTGACCAAAAGCACCGTCTGGGACATTCAGGAAAACGACGTCTTCCGCCTTTGGGAAAGCGCCGAGAAAGACGCTGAGGTGAAAGACAACGTGCGCCACTATGCCGACATTGTGCGCTCGGCATTTATGATAGAAGAATTGCCTGGCGAATCGGCGGCGGTCAAGCAGAAATACGAGAAACAGGGCTACAAGGTGGGACTCGTCCGGCTCGACGACAACCAGAAGGTGGTGTGGGCCATCAAGAAGCGCCCCATCGTGCGCGTCACCGACCTCACCTACGAGAACATTCGCCACATCTCGGCCGCAAAACTCATCGAGGTGCTCGACCGCAACTTCGGCGGCGGGTGGGACTCGCTCTCGCAAAGCATCAAGGACATCATCGAGAACGGCTTCGACATTTCCACCACCACCCTGCCCAAAGAGAGGCTGCACAAGAAGGGGGGAATGTACGAGAAGAAGGTGCAGGACGGCTACGAGGTGCTCGAAGTGCCCAAGGGAACCTGGGTGGAGGCCATCTTCGCAAAAGCCAAGCCAGAGACCGAGAAGCCCAGGATGAAGTTCAACTCGTATGACGACGACGGAAGCGACGAGGACGAGGACATCGAGATTGAAGACAACTACAACAAGCCCGACGAGGACGATGTCGAGATAGAAGAACCCAACGACGACGAAATCACCGAGGAGAACTACTCAACGATGATGGACCTCGGCGGAGGCGACAACGACGAAGACGCGGAAGACCTGAACCTCATTGAGTTTGCCGAAGACTGATATGAACAACAAGCAGACCAGCACGACAGGAGAAACCATCACCGGAAGGGAAGCCCTGATGCGGGCCTTGAAGGCCGAGGGCGTGACCACCATCTTCGGCTATCCTGGCGGAAGCATAATGCCCGTCTACGACTCGCTCTACGACTACACAAGGGGCGACACCAAGGCCTTCGACCACATACTCGTGCGCCACGAACAGGGCGCCGTACACGCTGCACAGGGCTACGCCCGTGTGAGCGGAAAGGTGGGCGTGGCCATCGTGACCAGCGGCCCGGGAGCCACCAACACCCTGACGGGCGTGGCCGACGCAATGCTCGACTCTACACCCATTGTGGTCATTGCCGGACAGGTGGGAATCGGCGCGTTGGGAACAGACGCGTTCCAGGAAGTTGACCTCGTGGGCGTGGCGCAACCCATCTCGAAATGGAGTTACCAGATACGCCACGCCGACGATGTGGCCTGGGCCGTGAGCCGCGCCTTCTACATCGCCCGTAGCGGCCGACCAGGCCCCGTGGTGCTCGACTTCCCCAAGAACGCACAGATACACAATTGCCAATGGGAAGGCCCCGCACACGTCGACTTCGTGCGAAGTTACGTGCCCTACCCCACTCCCAGCGAACAGGCCATCGGCGAAGCCGCCCGACTCATCAATAGCGCCCGGCGCCCTCTGGCCCTCGTGGGTCAGGGTGTCGAACTTGCCGGCGCCCACAAAGAGTTGCTGGAGTTCCTGGAAAAGGCCGACATTCCCGCAGGCCGCACCCTCCTGGGGCTCTCAGCATTGTCGAGCCGGCACCCCCTGAACAAGGGTATGCTCGGAATGCACGGCCAATATGCCCTGAGCGTGAAGACACAGGAGGCCGACGTCATTGTGGCCATAGGTATGCGCTTCAGCGACCGCGTCACGGGTCTGCCCTCGACCTACGCGCCCCAGGCGAAGATTATCCATCTCGACATAGACAGGTCGGAGATTGACAAGTGCATACACGCCGACGTGCCCGTGATAGGCGATTGCCGCGAGACCCTGCCGGCCATCACCCGCCTGCTCCAGAAGGCCGACCACACCGAGTGGAAAGACTCTTTCCAGCCCCTGTTCAACGAAGAGATGCAGAAGGTCATAGAGCCGGCCATACACCCCACCAGCGGCCCGTTGCTTATGGGCGAAGTGGTGAACGTGGTGGCCGAGCAGACGAAGGGAGAGGCCATACTCGTGACCGACGTGGGCCAAAACCAGATGCTGGCCGCACGCTATTTCCACTACAACCGTAGCCGCTCAATCGTCACCAGCGGCGGACTGGGCACAATGGGCTTCGGAATGCCGGCCGCCATAGGCGCCACATTCGGCGCTCCCGAAAGAACCGTCTGTATGTTTTGCGGCGACGGAGGCTTCCAGATGAACCTTCAGGAACTGGGCACCATTATGGAGCAGAAAGCCCCCGTCAAGATGATTCTCCTGAACAACAACTACCTGGGCAATGTGCGCCAGTGGCAGGATATGTTCTGGGACAGGCGCCAGTCGTTCACACCAATGGTCAACCCCCGATACGACCTCATTGCCCAAGCCTACGGCATAGGCTACGACCTGGCCGTGGAGCGCGAAGACCTGGAGGCGAAGGTGGCACGTATGCTCTCGGCAAAAGGCCCCTACCTGCTGGAGTGCGCCATCAAGCCCGACGCCAACGTAATGCCGATGACGCCTCCCGGAAAGAGCGTCGAGGAAATGTTGCTGGAGATTGATTCCTAATGAGAGAAAGTGAAGTTATGGAAGACGAGAAGAAACTATACACCCTGCTGGTCTACTCAGAGAACATTGCGGGTATTCTGAACCAGATAACGGCGGTGTTCACACGCCGGCAGGTGAACATTGAGAGCCTGAACGTTTCGGCATCAAGCATTCCCCACGTCCACAAATACACCATCACCGCCTGGTGCTACGAAGACCAAGTGGTGAAAATCACACGACAGATAGAGAAGAAGATTGACGTGGTGAAGGCCAACTTCTTCACCAACGAGCAACTCTTCATACGCGAAACGGCACTCTACAAACTATCGACCGACATCGTGATGCAAAACCCCGAAGTGTCGCGCACCATCAGACGCTACCAGGCCAGCATCATAGAGGTCAACCCAACATACGTCATAGCAATGCTCAACGGGGTGACGGAGCAGATCATAGAACTCTACCGCGCCCTCGACCAGTTCAATTGCGTGTTGCAATACACACGCTCTGGACGAATAGCCGTCACACGCGGCAAGCAGGAGCAGGTGAGCGAGTTCCTGGAGCAAAGGGAACGCTCGCAACTCCTTCCGTAGGAAAACAAAAAAACAACAATATAGAATGAACTTTAAATGGAATTACGAACAACCCACACCAGAGCGACAACAGACGGCTAAAGAACTGGCCGACAAGATTGGCATGAGCCCTGTGCTGGCCGAATTGCTCCTGCAAAGGGGCATACGCACCGAGTCGGCGGCGAAGCGCTTCTTCCGCCCGATGCTGAGCGAACTCATTGACCCGTTCCTGATGAACGACATGGATGTGGCCGTCGACCGTCTGAACGACGCGATGGGGCGTAAGGAACGCATTATGGTCTATGGCGACTACGATGTGGACGGGTGCACGGCGGTGGCCCTGGTCTACAAGTTCCTACAACAGTTCTACTCTAACCTGGAGTACTACATCCCCGACCGCTACGAGGAGGGCTACGGCATCAGCAAGAAGGGCCTCGACCTGGCCGCCGAACATGGGGTGAAACTCATCATCGTGCTCGATTGCGGCATCAAGGCCGTCGACGAGATTGCCTACGCCAAGGAACTGGGTATCGACTTCATCGTGTGCGACCATCATGTGCCTGACGACGATTTGCCAGAGGCGGTGGCCATTCTCAACCCCAAGCGCGAAGATAGCACCTACCCCTTCAAAGACCTTTGCGGGTGTGGTGTGGGATTCAAGTTTATGCAGGCTTTTGCCAAGAACAACGGCATTCCCTTCTCGCAACTCATCCCCCTGCTCGACTTTTGCGCCATCAGCATTGCCGCCGACATCGTGTCGGTGATGGGCGAGAACCGAATCCTCGCCTTCCACGGGTTGAAACAATTGAACCAGAACCCCTCCGTGGGCGTGAAGGCCATCATCGAGACTTGCGGACTCTCAGGGCGAGAAATCACCATGAGCGACATCATCTTCAAGATTGGGCCGCGCATCAATGCCAGCGGGCGCGTGCAAAACGGTACGGAAACCGTCGACCTGCTCGTGGAGCGCGACTTCAAGAAGGCGCTCGCCCTGGCCGTTCACATCAACAAGTACAACGACCAGCGACGAGACATCGACAAGCAGATGACCGAGGAGGCCAACCAGATTGTGGAGCGTCTGGAGAACCAGGAGCACCAGCCCGCCATCGTGCTCTACGACGAGGGCTGGAAGAAAGGTGTGGTGGGCATTGTCGCCTCGCGTATGACCGAAATGTACTACCGCCCCACGGTGGTGCTCTCGTGCACCAACGGCATTGCCAGCGGTTCGGCCCGCTCCGTGGCCGGCTACGACGTCTACGATGCCATCAAGAGTTGCCGCGACCTGTTGGAGAACTTCGGCGGCCACACCTACGCCGTAGGCCTCTCTCTGAAGGTGGAGAACATTCCTGAGTTCCGCCGACGCTTCCAGGACTACGTGAGCAAGAACATTCACATCGAGCAGACGGAGGCCACGCTCAACATTGATGCCGAAATCGACTTCAAGGACATTACCAAGAAGATGCACAACGACTTGAAGAAGTTCGCACCACACGGCCCGGACAACCTGAAGCCGCTCTTCTGCACCCGTAATGTCTACGACTACGGTACGTCGAAGGTCGTGGGCAAGCACGAGGAGCACATCAAGTTGGAACTGGTGGACTCGCGCTCGTCGAATGTGATGAACGGCATTGCCTTCGGACAAAGCGAGGCGGCACGCTACATCAAATCGCGTCGCTCGTTCAACATCGTCTACACCATTGAGGACAACGTCTACAAGCGTAGCGAGGTGCAACTACAAATTGAGGACATCAAGCCCAGCGAGTCCGTCTGACCCATGTTTCTCCCGCGCCGATTCTTCCTCCTCATGCTGGCCGTCATCTTGATGGTGGCAGGAGGATTCTTGGTTCCCGTCCTATTCACCATTGGCCGATGGGTGTTGTTGCTATTGCTCATCGCCTTCATAGCCGACGTAGTAATATTGTGGCGGCAAAAGGGCCTCTACGCGGAGCGGCGTATGGTGGAACGCTTCTCCAACGGCGACGACAATCCCGTGCGCATACGATTGGAGAGCAACTACCCTTTCACCATCGGCGTTGAGGTCATCGACGAGATTCCCTTCGTCTTCCAACGGCGCGACGTCAGTTTCCGCGCCACCATCCCCCCAAGGGGCGACACCACTATCGTCTACCAGTTGCGCCCAACGGAACGAGGCTCCTACGGCTTCGGCCAAGTGCGCGTTTTTGCCACCTCGCCAATAGGGTTGGTCAGCCGCCGATTCACCCTTTGCCAGCCACAAGAGGTGAAGGTCTACCCCTCGTACATCATGCTTCGCCAATATGAACTATTGGCTAAAAGCAACAAACTTAACGAAATGGGAATCAAGCGCATACGGCGCATAGGAAACAACACCGACTTCGAGCAAATAAGGGAATATGTTAGCGGCGACGACTATCGCACCATCAACTGGAGAGCCACCGCCCGACGCTCTCGCCTGATGACCAACGTCTATCAGGAAGAACGCTCCCGCCAGGTGTTTTCCGTCATCGACAAGGGGCGTATGATGCAACAGAGTTTTGGCGGAATGACGTTGCTCGACTATGCCATCAACGCCTCGCTGGTGCTCTCATTCGTGGCCGTAAACAAGCAGGACAAGGCTGGCCTCATCACCTTCAGTAGCCAGATGGAGACATTCATCCCCGCATCGCGGCAAAGTGGGCACTTGCAAACCCTTCAAGAGGCTCTCTACGCCGAGAAGACCGTCTTCGGCGAGACCGACTACTCCGCCCTACTCACGGCTCTTGGCCGTCACGTCAGCCAGCGCTCGCTCCTCATTCTCTACACCTCGTTCACCTCTATGCCCGCCCTTCGCCGCCAATTGCCTTTCCTGCGCCAAGTGGCCCGCAAGCACCAACTACTGGTAGTCTTCTTCGAGGACGTGGAACTAAAGGAAGTGATAAAGGAAAAAGGGAAAGACGCAAAGGAAAAGGGGAAAGACGGCACCACCATTGAAACCTACTACCAGCGCGTCGTCGCCGAGAAGTTCGTGCACGACCAGCAACTGGTTTCCCACACCCTCCGCCAATACGGCATTCTCTCGCTCCTCACCACCCCCCAAGCCCTCTCCGTCGACGTCATCAACAAATACCTGGAACTAAACCGCCTCTCATCCTGACAAGTTAAAGAGCGGAAAGCGACAAAGTCAAATGACGCACTTAACAATTCCGACAAAATATTTGGAAGTTCACTCGATTCTTTGTACCTTTGCACACAGATTAGGAAGAAATCCTTTACATCGTAAATCATTAAAACAGAACAGGAATGACAGCGCTTAGTATGAAACAATCGTCGGTGAACCTGATAAACCAGATTGACGACAAAGACACAGCCCTACTGGAGAAGATCTACCTCTTCCTGACCGTGAACGTGCCTGCCAAGAAAAGGGAGGAACTTACACCAGAACAAAAACGCCGCCTAGCATTGGTGGACAAATACGCAGGCGCGTTCTCCGCCTGCCAGACAGATGACTGGAAAAAAGACAAAGAAGAATATATGCTGGAGAAGTATGGGCAATAGTATTTCCGTGTTTATTGACACAAACATCTTCCTTGATTATATTCAGCATCGCCCCATAGGTTTCAATGAGGCAATGAGGCTTTTTAGTTTGTCGGCAACAGGTGATATTCTTTTGCTTGTTTCCGATTTGTCTATCGCTAACATAAAATATAGCACCCGAAAGGATATACCCCTTATGGCTTTCTATGAAACTATAAAGGGTATTCGCGAGTTATTCACCATCGTACCCGTAGGCGAAAAGGCTATAGACCGTGCCCTTGCTTTGGAACCTCGCGACTTCGAGGATGCCCTTCAATACTATTCTGCTGAACAGGCCGGAGCCGACTTTATCGTCACCCGCAACGTCAAGGACTTCGACTTCGCCAGCACCGTGAAGACATTGGAGCCAAAAGATTTCCTTGCCAAATACTTCCCTGAAGAGCACATCAAAGGTTAGACCAATATATTAGGATGCTTTAGTCGTCAAAGCCCGCACCATCCATAAGTGGATAGTGCGGGCTTTAGGTTGAATGTATGCAGGCCTTCCTATCAGAAGTTCTTGGTCTGCTCGGCAACTTCGGCGTTCACCTTGTCGATGAACTCCTGGATGGTCATAGTGCGTTGCTCGCCACCACCCTGCTGGCGCATAGAGACGAGCCCCTCGGCCTCCTCCTTCTCACCAACGATGACCATATAGGGGATGCGTTTCAACTCGTTGTCGCGAATCTTGCGGCCCAACTTCTCGTTGCGCAGGTCGATGGTGCCACGCACGCCCTGCAAGTCGAATTGCTTCAACACCTTCTGGGCGTAGTCGTTGTACTTCTCCGACAACGGCAGGATGGCCACCTGGTCGGGCGTGAGCCAGAGGGGGAAGTGGCCGCTGGTGTGCTCGATAAGCACGGCGCAGAAGCGTTCCATAGAGCCGAAGGGAGCGCGGTGAATCATCACGGGCGTCTTCTTCGTGTTGTCCTCGTCGGTATATTCCAACTGGAAGCGCTTGGGCAGGTTGTAGTCCACCTGAATGGTGCCCAATTGCCAACGGCGACCGATTGCGTCTTTAATCATAAAGTCGAGTTTGGGGCCGTAGAAGGCGGCCTCGCCATATTCCACTTTAGCGTTCAGGCCCTTCTCGGCGCAAGCCTCCTGAATGGCTTTCTCGGCCAAAGCCCAGTCCTCGTCGGTTCCCACATACTTCTCGTGGTCGTTGGGGTCGCGGAGCGAAATCTGAGCCTCGAAGTTGAAACCGAAGGCGGAGAGCACGATACCGATAATGTCCATCACGTTGAGGAACTCCTGCTTCACCTGGTCAGGACGGCAGAAGAGGTGGGCGTCGTCTTGGGTGAACGAGCGCACACGGGTGAGGCCGTGCAACTCGCCGCTCTGCTCGTAGCGATAGACGGTACCGAACTCGGCAATGCGCAGGGGCAGGTCCTTGTACGAGCGGGGCTTCCAAGCGAAGATCTCGCAATGGTGGGGGCAATTCATCGGCTTCAACAGATACTCCTCGTCCTCCTCTGGCGTATGGATGGGCTGGAACGAATCTTTGCCGTAATGGTCCCAATGGCCGCTGGTGATATAGAGATTTTTTGATCCGATATGCGGAGTGATAACTTCCTGATACCCAAAACGCTTCTGAACTTTGCGCAAGTGGTCCTGCAAGCGAAGGCGCAACTCCGTTCCCTTCGGCAACCAGATGGGCAAACCCTTGCCAACCTTGTCGGAGAACATAAAGAGTTCCATCTCCTTGCCTATCTTACGATGGTCGCGCTTCTTGGCCTCTTCGAGCATTACGAGGTATTCGTCGAGCATCTTTTTCTTGGGGAACGAAATACCGTAAAGACGTTGCAATTGTTGCTTCGAAGCATCGCCACGCCAGAAGGCTCCGGCCACGGCGGTCAACTTCACGGCCTTGATTTCGCCTGTATCGACGAGGTGCGGGCCGCGACAAAGGTCGGTAAAGTTGCCCTGCGTATAGGTGGTGATAGAACCGTCCTCCAAATCCTGGTCGATGTGCTCGCACTTGTAGGTCTGGCCGCCGGCGGCAAATTGCTTCAGGGCTTCGGCCTTGGGCACTTCGCGGCGCACCACAGGCTCCTTCTTGCCAGCCAGTTCCTTCATCTTCTGTTCAATCTTGGGGAAGTCGCTCTCCTTGATCATCTCGCCGTTGGGCAGGAGCACATCATAGAAGAAGCCATTCTCCACGGCAGGGCCGAAGCCGAACTGAATGCCAGGATACAACTCCTGGAGCGCCTCAGCCAGCAAGTGGGCACTTGTGTGCCAGAAAGTGTGCTTGCCCTGCTCGTCGTCAAACTTGTAAAGTTCAATGCTTGCGTCGCCATTGATGGGGCGGTTCAACTCTACGGTCTCGCCATTCACTCCGCAACTCACGATGCTGCGTGCCAGAGCCGGCGAAATGCTCTCGGCAATCTGAAGCCCGGTAACGCCCTGCTCATACGAGCGAACAGAACCGTCCGGGAAAGTAATGTTAATCATAATTACGAGATATGTTTAGTAAAACGGGTGCAAAGGTACTACTTTATTTGTAAACCACCAAGCGGAAGCGGGAAAAAAAGACACAAAGGCAATTGACCGAAGAGATTTTGGGGGATTTAGTAGGGGAAAAAGTGCGGCTTGGCGGCCTATTGGGCAGACGATTTGATGTAGTCTGACGGAGTGGTACTTGGGACGTTGCGCCAGCAGGCGTTTGGCCTCTTCCATTCGGATGACCAGGATGTAGTTGGCCGCCGTAAGCCCCGTTGCGGCCTGAATCTTACGCCGGAATTGCGTGGTCGGCGGGGTTTTAGTATGGACGACGAATATCCGTACGAAGTCCACGTTCTTAGGAACAGAGTCAACCGCTTCAGTGAAAGTAGTCAACTTTCCCCAGGCGGGCGAGTCAACCTTTTTCAGGAAAAGACAGCCCGAAGCGTCCCACGCGTCCCAGCGTCCCACGTCCCATTAAGGTGGTTCCATATATGCAGACCACCCCCCTAACAAGTTTATTATTATATATTATAATAATATATAGTAATAAGAATCTACTCTACACATTTTCGGAAAATTGGAAGGTACTAAATGGGACGTGGGACGCTGGGACGCGTGGGACGCTTTTGGGGTGCCAGACCGCCCCGATACTGGGAGGGCATCGTATGATGTAGGCAAATTGACTTTACCACAGGCGCGTCTGGGGGAATCGTATGCCAATTTTCAAATAACGTCCCTACCACTTTGGACGAACCAATCTACCACTTTGGACGAACCAATCTACCACTTTGGACGAACCAATCTCATAGTTAGGACAAACCTGATTTTTGGGGCGAGACTTGCAAATTCTAAAGAATATGGGTTAAAACGTATTAATTAATGGCTGAACTTGCACGCCGTGTGGTGAAAAAATAGTACCTTTGCACGCAATAAATTAAAAATAAGGTACACCAAATTATGGCATCATTTATTGCAGACAAGATTGTGATGGACGGCCTGACCTTCGACGACGTCCTGCTGATTCCCGCCTACTCAGAGGTGCTTCCCAAGACGGTGGAGTTGAGTACGCGCTTCTCGCGAAACATCCAGTTGAACATCCCCTTCGTGACGGCTGCTATGGACACCGTGACGGAGAGCCAGATGGCCATCGCCATCGCCCGCGAAGGCGGCATCGGCGTCATTCACAAGAATATGTCTATCGACGACCAGGCCCGTCAGGTGGCTATCGTCAAGCGTGCCGAGAACGGCATGATCTACGACCCTGTGACCATTCCCCGTGGCTCCACGGTGGCCCAGGCGCTGGACATTATGGCTGAATACCACATCGGCGGCATTCCCGTGGTCGACGAGGAGAACCACCTGGTGGGCATCGTGACCAACCGCGACCTGCGCTTCGAGCGCCGTCTGGACCGCCCCGTCGACGACATTATGTCGAAAGACCACCTGGTGACCACCCACCAGCAGACCAACCTCTTCGACGCGGCTGAGATTCTGCAACGCAACAAGATTGAGAAATTGCCCGTGGTGGACAAGGAGAACCACCTCATCGGCCTCATCACCTATAAGGACATCACCAAGGCAAAGGACAAGCCGATGGCCTGCAAGGACGAGAAAGGCCGTCTGCGCGTGGCCGCAGGCGTGGGTGTCACAAGCGACACGCTGGAGCGTATGCAGGCGCTGGTCAATGCTGGTGCCGACGCCATCGTCATCGACACGGCCCACGGCCATTCCAAGGGGGTGGTCGAGAAATTGCGCGAGGCGAAGAACGCCTTTAAGGACATCGACATCGTGGTGGGCAACATTGCCACAGGCGAGGCAGCACGGCTATTGGCCGAAAACGGTGCCGACGCCGTAAAGGTGGGCATAGGCCCTGGCAGCATCTGCACCACGCGCATCGTGGCTGGTGTGGGCGTGCCCCAACTCAGTGCCGTCTACGAGGTCTTCCAAGCCTTGCAGGGCACTGGCGTTCCCCTGATTGCCGACGGCGGTCTGCGCTACTCCGGCGACGTGGTGAAGGCGCTTGCCGCTGGTGGCAGTAGCGTGATGATTGGCTCGCTGGTAGCCGGAACGGAGGAAAGTCCTGGCGACACCATTATCTATAACGGCAGAAAGTTCAAGAGTTATCGCGGTATGGGTTCGCTTGAGGCGATGGAGCACGGGTCGAAAGACCGCTACTTCCAGAGCGACACCAAGGAAACGAAGAAACTGGTGCCAGAGGGCATTGCCGGTCGCGTGCCCTACAAGGGAACGGTGCAGGAGGTCATCTACCAACTCACCGGCGGCCTGCGCTCAGGTATGGGCTATTGCGGAGCAGCCAGCATCGAAAAACTCCACGAGGCCAAGTTCACCCGCATCACCAACGCCGGCGTGAACGAAAGCCATCCGCACGACATCACCATCACCAGCGAAGCACCCAACTACTCTGCGCCATTGCATGGCTAAATGAAAAATATCAAATAATAAATAACAAATGCCAAATAACAAACTCTTTTGCTGAATATGGGAACAGACAATCCGTTATTGGAAAAGACCATTTCCTTTGCAATCAAGATAGTGAATTGCTTTCAGTATTTACAAAATGAGAAGAAAGAGTTTGTTATGTCAAAACAGTTGTTGCGAAGCGGAACAAGTATTGGAGCAAATGCACATGAGGCAATTTATGGCCAAAGTAGAGCAGATTTTGTGAATAAACTTAACATTTCACTCAAAGAAGCAAGCGAAACTTCCTATTGGATTGTTATCCTTAATAGAACTGGTTACTTTGATGATAGTATCTTTAAATCATTAAAAAAAGATTTAGATGAAATAATTAGAATTATTATAGCATCAATAAAAACAACAAGGAAAAATGAGAAATACATCAGTTAATTTTAAGACGAAAGGTTTATTATTTGTTCTTTTTTCATTATTATTTAGCCCCGCAGGGGCGCAGACCGACCCCATCATTATGACCATCAACGGCCAGCCCGTGCCACGCTCAGAATTTGAGTATTCCTATAACAAGAACAACTCTGAGGGCGTCATCGACAAGAAGTCGGTGGAGGAATATGTAGACCTCTTCGTGAACTACAAGTTGAAGGTCTTTGCCGCCCTCGACGCCCACTACGACACACTACAATCGTACAAGGACGAGTTTGCCCAGTACCGCGACCAGCAGGTGATGCCTATGCTCGTCACCGATGACGACATCGAGGCTGAGGCCCACAAGATTTACGACCAGACGGTAGAGCGCATCGGCCCCGATGGCCTCATCAAGCCCGCCCATATCCTCATCTCCTGCAAGCAACAGGCCCCGAAGGAGGAGTGGGATGCCGCCAAGGTGCGCATCGACTCCATCTACAAGGCCATACAAAACGGCGCCGACTTTGCCGAACTGGCCACCCGCCTCTCGCAAGACCCAGGCACAGCCTCCAAAGGTGGCGAACTACCGTTTGTACAACGCGGCCAGTTGGTCAAGGACTTCGAGGATGCGGCTTTCGCCCTCACCGACTCAGGCCAGGTGTCTCCCGTGGTGCAGACATCCTTCGGCTATCACATCATCCAACTCAAGGGGCGCAAGCAGTTTGAACCGTATGAATATCACCACGATGCCATCCTCAAGTTTATGGAAAGGCGCAATATGCGCGACCAGATTGCAAAGGCAAAGGTGGACACGCTCGTGGCACGCTCAGAAGGCAAAATCGACAAGCAGAAGTATATGGAAGAGAAGGCCGCAGAACTATCGGCCAACGACCAGGAACTGAAGTACCTCATCCAGGAATACCACGATGGTCTGCTGCTCTACGAAATCAGCAACCAACTGGTGTGGGACAAGGCCGCCAAGGACGAGGCCGGACTGGCCAACTACTACAAGAAGCACAAGAAGAACTACACCTGGGACGAGCCGCGCTTCAAGGGTATGGCCTACCACGTGAAGGACCAGGCCGACGTAAAGGCCGTGGCCGATTGCGTGAAGAATCTGCCCTTCGACAAGTGGGCAGAGGCCCTGCGCACCACCTTCAACGCCGATAGCGTCATCCGCATCCGCGTGGAGAAAGGCATCTTCAAGAAGGGTGACAACGCCCTCGTAGATAGCATCATCTTCAAGAAAGACACCATTGTCAAGCACCTCAAGGACTATCCCATCGATGAAGTCTATGGCAAAATCCTGAAGAAAGGCCCCGAAGACTACACCGACGTGCGCGGACTGGTGGTAGCCGACTATCAGGAGGAACTGGAGAAAGCCTGGGTGGCCGACCTGCGCCGCAAATACAACTGGACCGTCAATAAAGAGGTGCTTCAAACCGTCAATAACCACTGACGCTACGCTAACGAATAGTGAAGAGTGAAGAGTGATGAGTGATAAGAGTAAAGTAGTATGGCAGAGAGCATATTGGCAAAGAAGTCATTAGATTTTGCCATTAAATGTGGTGGAATGTGTAAAAAAACTTCAAAACGTCCAAAAGGAAACCATCTTATCAAAGCAGATTTTAAGAAGTGGAACAAGTATTGGAGCTAATGTTTATGAAGCCATATATGCCCAAAGTAAAGCTGATTTCATAAGTAAGATAAGTATTTCTTTGAAAGAAGCAAGTGAAACATCTTATTGGCTCGTTGTTCTAAACAGGTCAGGTTATTTAACACAAGAGGAATACACAAGTTTAAAAGTTGATGTTGATGAAATCATCAGAATAATAATAGCATCTATAAAAACAGCAAAGAATAATGAACAACTATAGATTTATGGGGAAGTGTTTTGTTGCGTTTGCACTATTCACTCTTCACTTTTCACTCTTCACTAGCCGTGCAACGGCGCAAAATGTTGTTGATGAAGTGGTGTGGGTGGTAGGCGACGAGGCTATTCTACGTAGCGACGTGGAGGTGACCCGCATACAGGCCGCTATGGAGGGGCAGCACTGGAAGGGCAACCCAGATTGCGTTATCCCTGAACAATTGGCCGTGCAGAAGTTATTCCTCCACCAGGCTGCCATCGATAGTATCGACAAGGACGTGACCGAGGCCGAAATCTCCTCGCAAATAGAGGCACGCATCGAGTATATGATTGAGCAGATTGGCTCAAGGGAGAAACTGGAGGAATACCGCAAGCAGAGCATCACCCAAATCAGGCAATCGATGCACGACGACCTGCGCGACCAATTGCTCATCCAGAAGATGAAGCAGAAGTTGGTGGAGGACATCGTGGTGACCCCCGCCGAGGTGCGCCGCTATTTCAAGGATATGCCACAAGATAGCATCCCCTTCGTGCCTACTGAGGTAGAGGTGCAAATCATCACCCAGACCCCGAAAATATCCATCAAGGAGATTAACCGCGTAAAGGACGAATTGCGCGAATACACCGACCGCATCAACCGAGGCGAGACTTCGTTCCAGACACTGGCACGCCTCTATAGCGAAGACCCAGGCTCACGCCGCCAGGGCGGAGAAATGGACTACGTGGGCCGTACCATTCTCGACCCGGCCTTTGCCGCCGTGGCTTTCAACTTGACCGACCCAAAGAAGATTTCCAAGATTGTGGAATCGGAGTTCGGCTTCCACATCATCCAACTTATTGACAAGCGCGGCGACAAAATCAAGGTGCGCCACATCCTGCGCAAGCCCGTCGTTAGCGACTCCGCCGTGAACAAGTCGATTGTTTTCCTCGACTCTATTGCCGACAACATCCGTGAGGGTGTGCGGCCCAAGTTCCTGGAAGGCCGATACACCGGCAACTTCAACTTTGAAGACGCAGCCACCATCGTCTCCGACGACAAGGACACCCGCAACAACAAGGGCCTGATGGCCAACCGCTCGGAGCGGGGTCAGACTTCCCGCTTCCGCTTGCAAGACCTGCCGCCAGAGATAGCCAAGGCCGTGGACACCCTGCAAGTGGGCCAGATTTCGAGGGCCTTCCAGATGATTAACGACCAGGGCAAGACCGTCTGCTTGGTGGCCAAACTAAAAAGCCGCACCGAGGGCCACAAGGCCACCATCACCGAAGACTTCCAGGTGATGAAGGAGATGGTGCAACAGAAGCGCCAAGAGCAGAAATTGCACGACTGGGTGGTCAACAAAATCAAGAACACCTACGTGCGCATAGGCGACGCCTACCGCGATTGCGAGTTTGAGTATGAAGGGTGGGCGAAGTAGCGGGCTGCGCCCTAACGATAAGTGAAAAGTGAAAAGTGATAAGTGATAAGTGAGGAGTGAAGAGTGAGGAGTGAGTAAGAGAAACTATACATCTGGACGGATATTATGGATAGTGTTTACGGCACTGTTCATCGTTCATTATTCACTATTCACTAACGCTGGGCGCGCATCATTCTTCAATGGTACAGAGCGCGCCAAGCCCCAGAAGAAAGACAAAGACCGCGTCTATCTGGTTCACGCCGACGAACTACGCTACGACCGTTGGCGCAACAACGACGCCCAGGTGCTTACGGGCAAGGTTCAGTTTGAGCACGACGGGGCACGCCTCTATTGCGACTCGGCCAACTTCTTCGAGGCCAGCAACTCGTTTGAGGCCTGGCACAACGTGCGAATGGTGCAGGGCGACACGCTCTCGCTAACCAGCGACTACGGCTACTACGACGGGAATAGCAAGACGATGGAGGCCAAAGCCTTCATCCAAGGTAAGCAGGTGGTGCTACGCAACCGTACTACCACGCTCTACACGGAAAACCTCTACTTCGACCGCATCGACAATCTGGGCTACTACAACACAGGCGGCAAACTGGTGGACAAGACCACCACGCTGACTTCCGTCTACGGCGAATACCACACCGACACGAAAGACGCCTTCTTCACCAACGACGTGAAGATGGTCGACAAGAAGTTCACGCTCACCACCGACACCCTGAACTACAACACCCGCACCAAGTTGGCAAACATTATGGGGCCGTCGGACATTGTCTCCGGCCGTAGCCACATCTATTCCGAACAAGGCTCCTACAACACCGCCACCGAACAAGCCGAGTTGCTCAACCGCTCGCGACTGGACAACGGCGGGCGCACGCTGGTGGGCGATAGCCTCTGGCACGACGGCAATAGCGGCATTAGCGAGGCCTTCGTCAATGTAGAATACAACGACACGGTGAACAAGAACATCCTGCTATGCGACTACGGTTACTACAACGACTCCACGGGCTACGCTATGTGCACCGACAAAGCCGTGTCGATAGACTACTCGCAGCGCGACTCACTCTTCATCCACGCCGACACCTTCAAGGTCTTTTCCTACAATCTGAACACCGACTCCGTCTACCGCATCATGCACGCCTACAACAAGGTGAGAGCCTTCCGCATCGACCTCCAGGCCGTCTGCGACTCGCTGGTCTACAACTCGAAAGACTCCTGCCTCACCATGCACATAGACCCCATCGTGTGGAACGGCAACCAGCAGCTCGTGGGCGAAGAGATTCAGGTGTTTATGCGTGACTCGGTGATTGACCACGCCCACGTCATCAACCAGGCTTTCTCGATTGAGAAACTCCAGGGCGACGACGTGTACAACCAGGTGTCGTCAAAAGAGATGTTCGCCTACTTCACCAACGGCGAAATCCACGAGACGATGGCCAAGGACAACGTCATCGTGGACTACTACCCCGTTGATAATGCCGACACTTCGTATGTGGGCCTTGTCTATATGGAGACCAGCGAACTTCGTATGTTTATGGAGCAACGCAAGTTGAAGCGCATCTGGTCGCCCCGAAGCGAGGGCACGATGTACCCTATGTCGCAGATACCGCCAGCCAACCGTTTCCTTGAAGGTTTCCAGTGGTTCGACTACGTGCGTCCGCTCTCCAAGCACGACATCTTCAACTGGCGCCCCAAGAAGGAGGGCACCCAGATGAAGACGAAAAAGGCAAAAAGAGACCAGTAAGCGTGTGCTACTGGTCTGTTTTTTTGCCATTAATAGTGACGTTCCTCAACGTGAGGTTCTCAATGGGATTCACCGAGAAAGCAGGCACTTTGGCCTTGTCCGTGACGTCGATGTTCTCGAAAGTAAAGTTCTTCAACAGATACTTGTCCGACTTCTCCACGTCGAAGAACGTGGTGCAATCCATACGGATATTGCGCAGGGTGATGTTGTTGCATTGCGACATCGGCATATCCTCGCGCTCCTGCTTCTCGTAGAATTGTGTCCAGGGCTTGCAGACAAGGAACATATTTGTGCGGCCCTCCATCTGGTCTACGGTGACATATTCGTAGTGTTGCGGCGTGTCGGGGCGCATCTTCAGCCAGAGCACACGGGTGGCAGCCCCCACACGGCAACGACGCAAGATGACGTTCCAGTCGTGCACACTCTCCGAGCCGAGAGTCATACAACCGTGCACGTGGCCATATTCGCAATCCTCCACCAAGATGTTATAGCAGGGGCCGTTCTCTGGAGCCTTGTCGGCAAAAGTGCCCTTGCCGCCCTTCAGCACCACGGCGTCATCGTTCACATTCATATAGCAGCCGCGCACCACCACGTCGTGGCACACGTCGATGTCGATGGCATCGGTCGAAGGGCCTTTGATGTCCTGCGTAGAGGAGTAGATGTAGAGGTCGAGGTAGCGCACGTGGTCTGAGCGGTAGACGTGGTTCGTCCAGAAGGGCGAGTTGATGAGCCGCACGTCCTGAACGGTCACATTCTTACAATTCGATATGTAAGTCAATCGTGGCCGTTGCTCGTCCTTGTTGGTGCATTGGCGGTTCCACTGGCGGCGAATCCAGAACTGCTCCCAGTAACTCTCGCCATTGCCGTCGATGGTGCCCTTTCCCGTGATGGTAAAGCCGTCCAGCCCGTCGGCATTGACCAGCGCGACAAAGTATTTGCACGTCTGGCCCTCTATGCGCGTCTCGCGTATCTCAAAGTCGCGTATGCGGTCACTACCCTTCAGCACAGCCCCCTCCTGGAGATGGAGATGCGTGCCCTGGCGGAAGAACAGGCTACCGCTAAAGAACGTGCCCTTAGGCACCACCACGACTCCCCCACCCTCCTGGGCGGCTTTGTCGATTACGGCCTGAATGGCCTTTGTCTGAATGTCGGTAGTACCTTGGCGCACGCCGTAATCGGTCAGCACGTACTGGCGGCCCAAGTCCTGTACCTTCACCTTCGTGGTGTCACTAAACCATTCGGCCATCGGTTCCCCGTTAGGCCATAGTTCCTGTTTAACCACCACTTTCTTCTTTCCCACGGCCACCACGCTTGCCATCAGCAGCACGAGGCACAACAATTGTCTTTGTCTCATCATAAGTCTAATCTTTAATATCTTCTGTATCATTATCCAAGTTTTTCAATTTCTTCACAGCCTTGTCGAAATCGCTCTCTAACAAACGCATCTCGCGCTCACGATAAATTTCAAACTCGCGTTCCGCCTTCTCAATAGCCTCCTGATGCAAGACGGCGCCGTTACCTTCGAGAAGTTCAACAAGTTTTTCTTTATGTTCGGGTAACAACTTTTCGTAATATCTTCTTGTCCCTTTTGGAATATAGATGTTGTTTAAATAATCGCAACCAGAAAAAACGCCTATTCCTGTTATATTATCTTATTGTCGGAATATACACGTCTGTTAGATAAGAACAGTCGGAAAATGCTGCTCACGTAGGTGGCAAAGATGCTCATGCCCACCACCCATCCGGGCAGCGACCTCCCCGCATGCGTAAAATCCTCCGACGTACTCCCCTTCCTGATGCAGATAATCTGCAAGTTTTATGACCTGCTCACGCTTTGCTCTTCTATCTCCACGTTCAATCTTACTGAACATAGGTGTGTCTATTTCCAAGAATGCCGCCAACTGTCGTTGAAGCAAACCTTGCTCTTCCCTGAGCTCTTTAATTCTATTTCCAAATAACATTTTTATATCAATTTTCGTTCTTCAGCAAGTTACCAGAAAAATACCGGCAAATTAAACTATACCAATTTGGGATATACCTCATTGGGCGTTTTGCAGCCTTATTTCACGAGTTTCAATCCCTTCTCAGACAGGTAGTAACGCTGGTTGGGATGGTTCGGCTTATCGGGATAAGCACGAAGAACATAACCTCCTTCAATTGCTGGGTTAAGCATATTTATTCGAACATATCTCCGACTTGAAATTTTCAATTTCTTCTGAAGTACGTTCATTGTGTAAACGTTGTCACGAATACAATTAAGAACTTTCAGAACTTGGTCACTAGGTTGGTCACTGGGTTGGTCACCAACTTGGTCACTAGGTTGACCACCATCTTGACCACTAATATAACCACTAGCTTGTTCCCCAAACCAATATGTAATAGTAGAGCAGACCAAATCACTAGCAAACTCCACTCTTCCCTTGGTTAGTTTTTCCCATACCAGCATCTTGTCTATACCATAACCGGCATTCTCACCTAGTTTGGCATAGCGGAAGAACTTGATAAGGTTAGGGTTTCGTGGAATGGAGTGTATCTGTGTACGCAACTCTGATAGCGGGAACATAAACCTACCAGGATTCTGTAGTTCAATACGGTCTGTAAACACCCTTATTGTCGGATGCATAGGGCTGAAGTAGTCGGCATGTGCACAACAATTCGTTAGTCCTTCTCTCAGAGCATACAACTGCGACTCATCTTCTGCTCCCACGCCATCAGGACGGGCTTCATAGGGGGCATCAACGAAATTACGCAAGCGTTGGAGGATAATCTGATACGATTCCCAGATGTTGTCTTGCTCCTGCATTCGGAACGTGTAGCGTACCTGAGCATCAGCAAGGCTCTTGCCTGGAATCTCCAGATAGTCTATCCAGAAGTTGCTAATATGTCGCTGCACAACATCCCTCTGACCAAGCATCAAGATGCCGCCAATGGTCAGTTGTCCATCTTTGGAAATACCCACCTTGTCACAGAACTGGTCATCTGGCAGGTCTTTATAGGGAAAAGAAGGGTTGTCGTTGCGGATATGGTTTCTGTAAATTTCCAGTGAACTTTTGTTGAGGTCATTGATGCTTGTCCCTTCCACCACTTGCTCACTCTTACAACCAAAAGCCTGATCACGCATCATAGCCATCACCTCTGTCTCAGTAGCACGACGGTCTCCACTACCTGTACGGATGTAGGTATTGGTTGGGCTTCCCACATAGATAGGCTTCACGATGCTCGATGGTACAAAGAACGCCAGCACTAACTTACCATCGAAGTAATATTTCTGACCTCTGGCAGTTAAGCGCATGTTGAATTTCTGCCCATTACGCAGCGTGTTCAGGAAGTCGGACTCCGTCTTCTCTCCGTTGTTCACCCCGTTTATCTCAAACAGCTTTCCCTGCTGCTTAACACCGAAGATAATCCAGCCACCCGAGGTGTTGGAAAAAGCCGATACCGTCGACCACACATCATCGGGCAACTTATCTTGTGCCCTCTTGCACTCAAAGTCATCCCATTCTATCTCCGTGAGTTTCTGTAATAGCTCTTCTTTCGTCATATTTCGTTTGCAAAGTAAAACAATTGCTAAGATATTTTTATAAATATAACAAGTGCATCAAGTGATTGCTTTTAATACTATTTCCCGTTCTTCAGGGGTCAGCCCGTAGAGGTCGAAGACTCGGTTGTCTATTTCGTTGTCTGTCTGTGTTATCTGTACTTTGAGTTCCTGACAGGCTGCTCTGTATTGGCTGAAATAGTCCTCCCACTCGTCCTGTTGCGATAGTGAGAGTTTTATCTTCTGTTTCTTCAGTTCTATCAAGAAGCCCTTGAAGTCCAATTGGTCGAAAGCCTGCAGGGCTGTCGTTATCTTTACGCCCTCCAAGTTCTCGCTCAATCGACCCAGGAAACGGCTGCGCTTTTCCTGCAACTGCTGATTGAGGGAGAGCATCGTGTCGGCAAGTGTAATGAATGGCTGCTGGGATTCTTCTGAAACAAACGGAATAGGTATCTGTTCCAATTGATTAGTCTTGATATGAAGTCCAGCAGGAAAGATTTTCTTGAACCATACATTCACTAACTTGGAGTTGAGCAAGCAAAGTATGTATTCAAAAGAATATCCATTATTCAATGAATATATTATGTTCAAAGTATCGTTACACAAATACTTTTCGCTGTCTATGGTAGCAGTTATTTGAGTGGCAATATCTTGAATTACAATCTTCTTGCTCACCAAGAAATTATCAAGTACCCTAGGCCTACCACCAGGCTTTTCACAAATCAATGTGGGCTGATACCATATCCATTCATTATTGTAAGGATGTGACCATCGAGAAATGTTTCTACCACGAATGAACTTATAACAAGTATTGTCTATCGGCTCTTCAAAAACAAACCGTGCATCATCGCTAGTTTTTATTCCTAATGAGAAAGATGCGATTTCAGACAACATTTTAAATGGAACGCTTTCAAGTGATATTGTCTTTTCAAATGCGAAAGAGGAGTTGGGGTTCTTTAGAATCTGTTCGTATGATAACACAAAATCTTTTTTCACGAACTCCTTATTTATGCAAGCATAAACATCTATAATATTATTTGACTGCGGCTTCGTTTTTTTATAGAAACACAAAACAGTAGTAACAATCGCATCTTCAAAAACACCAGGAGGTAATTCCACAAGTTGATAAACATTTACTTCTTTGGAAAGAAAGTCTCTAAACTTGGAGAAACTTTCAGTCCCCATCCAACTATTAGGAAAGATAAAACCTAATAAACCGCTGTCTTTCAAAAAAGATTTCGCTTTCTCTGTAAAAATAGAATAGAGGTCACATTTATTTTTAACGGTTGAATAGTTTTTCTGGTAATACTTGCGCTCTTGTTCGCTCTGTATGTTTACCATATTCACATACGGCGGATTACCTATCACTACGTCAAACCCTCCCTTTTCGAAGACTTTGGGAAACTGCTCCTGCCAGTTGAAGGCTTTGTCGCCAGCAATATCAGGGTCGCTGATGAGCGAGTTGCCGCACTTGATGTTCTTGTTTAGCGAATTTAGTTTGCGGCGGGGCTTGGCGGTGCGAAGCCAAAGGGTCAACTGGGCAATCTCGACGCTCTCCTCGTTGATGTCCACACCATAGAGGTTGTGCTCCAGGATGCTGTTCTCCACATCCTGAAACACGATGGCAGAGCCTATCACCTTTGCCTCCATCTCGTCTATCAGTTTGTGTTCGGCCATCAGGAACTGAAGGGCAGCATTGAGGAAAGCACCGCTGCCACAGGCTGGGTCGAGTATCGTGATTTGAAGCAACCACTCACGATATTGATGCAATTGCTCCAACAGCCGCTGTTTGGTCTTCAATTGGCGGCGCTGGTCAGAGAAATATTCGTCCTCTACAATATTCAGTTGCTGTTTCTTTTCTGAACACAGACGGCCAACAGTATTCTCAACGATGTATTTCGTAATATACTGGGGAGTATAGAACACACCGTCCTGCTTGCGCTTCGAGGTCTGAGCAGGCGCACCGCTATTTATCTGCTGCGTCACTTCCTCAATCTCCGACAGTGAATTCTCGAAGATATGTCCCAAGATGTTCACGTCCACATCGCTCTCGAAGTCGTAGGCAGAGAGCCGTTTGGTGTAGTCCACCAACAGCCCGTCGCTAATCTTGATATTATCAAGCACCTCGTCGGGTTTAAACAGGCCACCGTTGTAGGCAAAGATTTCGTACTTCTTTCCCTGAAAACCTGTGTTCATATAGCCGAAGTATTTCTTCATTCGGTCATAGAATGGACGGTATTCGTCCACTTCCTTTAGTGTTTCCCATTGCTTGATAATCTGTAGCATCGAGTTTGGCGGCAACAATCCACAGTCCTCAGCAAAAAAGATGAACAGCAGGCGGTCAAGTAGTTTCTGTGTTTTCTTGAAGAGCAACAACTGCCACTCCTTTTCGTCTCTGTCTTCAGAAGCAGGGTTCTGCTTCAGTATGTCGGCAAAGAGCGCTCGCTTGAACTCTGAATAGTCACGATAGAGGGCCTTTGTGATTTGGTCTTCGCTCGACACCGACTCCTGCTTCATTTGCAAGGCCACGCCTCGCTCCACCTGCGGCCAGGCCAAGCAGAGGTACAGCACGCGAAAGCCTTCTTCGTTCAGTGTAAAGAGATTCCATTCCTCAAAGTTCACGGCATTGTCGATGTACAGGCGCAACTTCTCGAAATTGGAAATAACGACATAGTGAGCATCTGGGTGCTGGCTTTTGTAGTTAAACGCCTGTGGCTCTACTTTCGAGAGGTCGGTGGTTTTGTGGTCTTTCAGTTCAATGACGCCTATCACCTTGCCATCCTTCTGTATAGCGCCATCGGCTTTCTTCGAGTTCGTCTCGTTCTTCTTTTCCGTGATAAGGTTGAAATTGGGTGAAGGGTTGAGCGTGTAGCCCAGCACCTTGACGAACAACTCGCGCAGGAATCCTTCCTGAAACTGTTCCTCCTTCGATTGTCGGATATTCTGCTGTATCTCCTCATTCAGGAAATAAGCCTTAAATTTGTTCCAAGCCTCCTGCGTCTGCTCTTCGTTGAGCAGGCCCAAATACTTCTTGACGATATTCTTCTGGAATAGCATTTTATATAGTTGTTCGTTATGCAATTTGGCTTCTTTTCAAATCAAGTGCAAAGATACAACTTTTTTCTGATATTCTATTACTTTTTATCCAAAAAATTGGGAGTTATTATCAGTTCGCGGGGCAAGGTGATGACTTTCAGGCGCTCGTACCAGATGCGGGAGGAGCCGGCGATGTGTTTCTGGGTGTGGCCGCTGATGATGTAATAACTGGCGGCGTAGTCGTCCATCAGGGCGGAGAAGGCCCGCTTGATGCGGGAACATTTCTCGTTGATGGCATTGTCGAGGGGGTTGACGAGATGGTCGATGCTTTCTATGATTTTCTCTTTGTCCATCAGCCGTGCGGTCTTCATATAGCAGTCGGTCAGTTCGTCGCGGAAGTCGGCCAGACGCTTGAACTCGATGCCTTCGGGATGGGCGAGGAAGAGGAGATAGACAGCCTTGTGCACAGGTTGCAGTTCCACCTCGCGGTTGCCATAGTCTACGAGGAAGAAACGGTAGTCCTTCGTTATCAGCAGACGGCTCAGCCTGGCCTTGGCGGCCTCGATGCGCAGTTCCTCCAAAAGAGGCGCACCGATGGCGCGCAGCAGCAGGTCCTTGCGGTCTGCCATACGCAACTGTTCAGCGAGAAGTCTCAACTGTTCAGCAATTTCTTCCGGGCTATGATGAAGCACGTCGTTCATTCCACCACTTCCTTCATCAGATTGTTGAGCCAAGACTTCAATTTGTCAAGGGCAGACGGTGCCCCTGTAGCAACAGGGACTTCAGGGGCCGGCTGGACTTCGGGGGCTGACGGGGCCTCGGGGGGCGTGGCAGGCTCTGGCTCAGGCGCCGGCTCCATCTCGAAGGGCAGTTCCTGCGTAATCACTTCTATGACCTTCTTTTTCTTGACAGGCTTGTAGAGTTTGGGTATCAGGTCTTCATAGAAGTCGTCATCATCGCGGTGGACATCTTTCTCCACCTCGCTACGCAACTCGTCCTCCAGTCCTGTGGCCAGTATAGTCACCTTCGCATCTTCGCCAAGGGAGTCGTCGGTGGCCGTGCCCCAGATGACGTCAATATTCGGGTCCAACTGGTCGAAGAAATCGTCAATCTCCTGAAGTTCGCGCACGAAGATAGGGTGCTCGTCGCTGGCATAGATGTTGAAAAGGATACGCTTGGCGCGACCGATGTCGTTGCCATAGAGCAGGGGCGAGTCGAGGGCGTTGACGATGGCCTTCTCCACGCGGTGGTCTCCGCTGGCGCGCCCCATAGCCATAATGGCGCCGCCGCCGTTTTTCATTGTCGTCTCCACGTCGCGGAAGTCGCTCTTGATGCCGCCGTCGCTGGGCATCACGATGAGTTCGGATATACCCTTCACCGCGTCCATCAGGATGTTGTCGGCCCGCTGGAAAGCATCTTTCACCGAGAGGTCGGAGTCGGCATAGACATCGCAGAGCCGCTCGTTGTTCACTATCAGCAGCGCGTCCACGTTTTTGCGCAGTTCCTCCACGCCCTTCAGCGCCTTGATGATTTTCCGTTTCTTCTCGAAATAGAACGGGATGGTCACCACGCCAACCGTCAGCAGGCCCATCTTCTTGGCCACGCCGGCCACCACAGGGGCAGCCCCCGTGCCCGTGCCGCCGCCCATTCCCGCCGTCACGAACACCATTTTCGTGCCGTCGCTGAGCAGCCTCTCTATGTCGCTGACGTTGGTTTCCGCCTCCGCCTTTCCCTTGTCGGGGTTTGCACCTGCGCCAAGGCCTGACGTTCCCAGCAACAGTTTCACAGGCACCGGCGACCTTGAGAGCGACTGGCTGTCGGTATTGAGCACGGCATAAGTCACGCCGTCCACGCCCTCATTATACATATTGCGCACGGCATTGCAGCCGCCGCCACCCACGCCTATCACCTTGATGATGCCCTGCATCTTGTCCTCCACGGGGAGGATAAAGTCTGGAAGTATCTCGTTCATCGTCTTCGCTATTAATTTTCTGCAAAGGTACAAATAATATCCCAAACAAACAAATCTCCGCAAGGCTTGCGATGTCTCGCCTCACATCTTCCAATTTTTCCGCCTCTTTTTTGCTTCGGAAGGCGACAAATATTTCTTTTGGCGACTGGGGATTTAGACATTGCAGGCACCAAAGCCAGACTATAGGCAAACCGGGGTGAGAGTTTGGACGGAGCAAACCCTGAAATTCTCTAGCCTGAATTATTCATAGATATAAAAAAGAGAACGCATTCCTTGCATAATTGCAGGAAAATTTGTAACTTTGAATCGTCTTAAAATCAAATTGTTACATACGTTCTTATGTGCAAAGGTAATACAAATTTTT